>JADMIG010000022.1 GCA_015478725.1 Chloroflexota bacterium
CCGAGCCTGCGGGGCGTGGAGACGCTCACGCTCCCTGGTCAATCGACGACGCTGACGATGACGTTCGATCACCCGGGCGCCTACCAGTTCCTCTGCACGATCCCGGGCCACGCCGCAGCCGGGATGACCGGTGCGGTGTTCGTCACGCCGTAGCTCCCCGATCCCGGCCGCAGGCGGGCTGCGACATCGGGCGGGCGGACATCGGGCGGGGGCGACCCTTGACCCGACTCCCGAGCACCGCTAGTCTGTCTCAACCAAACGTTCGTTTGACAGACGCAGGGACGTCGGTTCGCCACGGACCCGGACCGGAGCCGCGATGACCCTCACCCGCCCTCGGGAAGCGGCGCTCCACGGAGCCGCCACGCGGCTCTTCCGTGAGCGCGGCTTCCACGCCACCTCGATGCAGGATCTCGCAGAGGCGCTGGGCATGAACCGCGGCAGCCTCTATCACTACATCGAGTCCAAGGACGACCTGCTCTGGACGATCGTCAGCGGCGCGCTCGAGCGGCTCGACGCGAGCGTTCGTCCCGAGATCGAGGCCGACGCATCGGCCGGCGAGCGACTCTGCCGCGCCATCGACGCCCATCTCGCCTTCGCGGTCGAGCACGGCGACGAGCTGGCGCTCATCCAGATCGAGCTGCGCTCGCTCAACGACGAGCGCCGTCGCGAGATCATCCGTCGGCGAGACGCCTACGAGGCTGCGTGGCGGCGCGTCGTCAACGACGGCATCGCTGCGGGCGAGCTGCGCCCGATGAACGTGACGCTCGCAACGATCGCGATCCTCTCGGCCTGCAACTGGTTCACCCAGTGGTACCGGTCCGACGGCCCGCTCAGCGCCGGGGAGATCGGTTCCGTCTTTGCCGAGCTCTACCTGGACGGCATGCGCGCGACCGGGGGATCCTCGACCCACGACTCGCCCTGGCCGGCGGCCGCTCGATGATCCCCCGCATCCGCTCTGCGGTGGTCCTCGGGGCGGGCACCATGGGCGCCCAGATCGCGTGCCTGCTCGCCACCGCCGGGGCCGGGGTCCGCCTGCTCGATCTCGATGCCGACATCGCCGCCCGAGGCCTCGAACGAGCGCTCAAGCTCCGCCCGAGCCCGGTCCACCGGGCCATCGACGCCGAACGGATCCGGACGGGCGGCTTCGATGAGTTGGCCGACGCCGTCGCGGACGCCGACTGGGTGCTCGAGGCGATTGTCGAACAGCTCGCCCCGAAGCGCGAGCTGTTCGCTCACCTCGAGGCTGCCCTCGCCCCCCGCGCCATCGACACCTGGCCCATCGTGAGCACGAACACGAGCGGCATCAGCATCCACGCCATCGAGGAGGGTCGCTCCGATGTCTTCCGCCGCGCCTTCCTCGGCACACACTTCTTCAACCCGCCGCGCTACGCGCGACTCCTGGAGCTGATTCCGACCGAGTCGACCGACCCGGCCACGATCGAGCGTCTGGAGGCCTACGCCAGCCGCCATCTCGGCAAGGGCACGGTGCGCGCCAGGGATACGCCGGCCTTCATCGCCAATCGCCTCGGCGTGTACGCGATGCAGCGGGCGTTGAGCCTGGCCCAGGAGCTGGGGCTCGGGGTCGACGAGGTCGACGAGCTGACGGGGACCCTCATCGGCCGGCCGCGGAGCGCGACCTTCCGCACCCTCGACCTGGTCGGTCTCGATGTCGCGGTCACCGTCGCCGATCACTGCCACGCCGACCTGCCCGACGATCCCGAGCGGGAGGTCTTCGCCGTCGCACCCGTGCTCCGCCAGCTCGTCGAGCGGGGGGCGCTGGGGGAGAAGACCGGGGCCGGCTTCTTTCGGCGCGAGGGGGCGGAGATCCTCGCCTTCGACCTCGAGACCGCTGCGTACCGGCCGCGGCGGCGCGTCGCTTCGACGGCGCTGGAGCTGGCCAGGAACGAGCCCGACCTGCGCCGGCGCCTGTCCCTGCTGCTCGCCGCCGACGATCGCGCCGGCACGTACCTGCGACGGCTCTTCGACGCGACGCTCGGCTACGCCGCGACGGTCGGACCCGGGATCGCCGACGGCGCGGCCGATGTCGATTCGGCGATGCGCCGGGGCTTCGGCTGGCAGCTCGGGCCGTTCGAGACCTGGGACGCTCTGGGCGTGGAGCGGGTCGCGATGCGGCTCCCCGTGGTCCCCGCGCTCGTTCAGCAGGTCCTGGCCGGCCCCGGTGCCTTCTACCGCGACCGTGCTGCGCTCGACTTCAGCAGCGGCCAGCTCCGTCCGATCCCCGAGCGCCCCGGCACGCTCGACCTCGATGCGCGCTCGGCCGCCGATCCGGGACTCCCCTCCAACGCCTCGGCTTCGCTGCTCGACCTGGGCCGGGGCATCCTTGGTCTCGAGTTGCACGGCAAGCTCAACGTGCTGGGGATGGACGTCATCGAGCTCGTGACGCGCGCCTGTGAGCTGGCCTCGCGCGCCTACGACGGCCTCGTCATCGGCACGCGCGCCAACGATTTCTCGGCCGGCGCGAACCTCGCGCTCATCCTCGTGGAGGCCGAGGAGGGCGACTGGGATGGGCTCGACCTCGCGGTCCGGCGCTTCCAGGCGGCGACGCGAGCGATCCGCTACGCCGGTGTACCGGTCGTCGTGGCGGCACGCGGTCTGACGCTCGGCGGCGGCGCGGAGTTCTGCCTCGCGGCGACGCGCTGCCAGCCGCTCGGCGAGACGTACATCGGGCTCGTGGAGACGGGTGTCGGGCTGCTGCCCGCCGGCGGCGGCTCGACCGCCATGACACGCCGCGCCACCGAGGGCGTCCCCGAGGGCTCGAACGCCGACCTCTTTGCCTTCTTCCAGCATGCGCTCGAGACGATCGCCCTGGCGCGGGTCGCGACGAGCGCGGAGGAGGCGGTTTCGTGGGGACTCTTCACGCCTGCCGACCTCGTGACGGCGGACCCCGACCGGCAGTGGGCGGATGCGGCGGCCACCGCCCGGCATCTCGCCGAGGTCGGCTACCACCCGCCCCTGCCGCGGTCGATCCCCGTCGTGGGCCGGCGCGGCATCGCCGCCGCGGAGGCACTCACGTTCAATCAACTCGGTGGCGGCTATCTCTCGGAGCACGACCGGAAGGTGGTCCTCGAGTTGGCCGGGGTCATGAGCGGCGGCGATCTCGCGGAGGGGACGCCGGTCGCGGAGGCGTACCTGCTCGACCTGGAGCGCGAGGCCTTCCTGCGCCTCCTCGGCGAGCCGAAGACGCGCGACCGGATCCGCCACACGCTCAAGACCGGCAAGCCGCTCCGCAACTGACCGCGAACCGAGGACCCGCATCATGCGCGACGCCGTCATCGTCTCAGCCGCCAGGACTGCCGTCGGCAGAGCGCCCCGCGGCGCCCTCCGCGAAACGAGCCCCGAGCAGCTGGCGATCGCCGCCGTGCGCGAGGCGCTGGCCCGCGTCCCGGCCCTCGACAGCGCGGAGGTCGAGGATCTCATCCTCGGTTGCGCCATGCCCGAGGGAGCCCAGGGCCTCAACATCGCCCGCCAGGTCGGGCTCGCGTCGGGACTGCCGGTCGGCTCGAGCGCCATGACCGTCAACCGCTTCTGCGCCTCCGGACTGCAGGCGCTGGCCCTGGCGACGCAGTCGGTCGCGTCGGGCGTCACCGACGTGGTCGTCGCCGGGGGCATGGAGTCGATGAGCTTCGTGCCCATGACCGGCTTTCACTTCGCGCCGGGGCCCGCGATCGCCGCCCAGTGGCCGCAGGTGTTCATGAATATGGGCCTGACCGCCGAGGAGGTCTCCCGCCGCTACGGCGTCAGCCGCGACGACCAGGACGCCTGGGCGCTGCGCTCGCATCAGCGCGCGGCAGCGGCCCAGGATGCCGGCCGCTTCACGGACGAGATCGTGTCGGTCGAGGCCGTCCAGACGACACTCACCGATGGGCGACCCGGCGTCTCGCATCGGCCCTTCGACGCCGACGAGGGGATCCGCCGCGACAGCGACGCCGCGGCGCTCGCCCGGCTGCGTCCCGCCTTCGCGCTCGACGGCACCGTCACCGCCGGCAACAGCTCGCAGATGAGCGACGGCGCCGCCGCGCTCGTGGTCATGAGCGGCGAGCGGGCGGCCCAGCTGGGCATCGAGCCGCTGGGGCGGCTGGCGGCCTTCGCGACGGTGGGTGTGGCGCCCGAGATCATGGGCGTCGGTCCCGTCGGCGCCGTCCCCAGGGCCTTGAAGAAGGCCGGCCTCTCGCTCGCCGACATCTCGGCCATCGAGCTCAACGAGGCCTTCGCCGCACAGGTCGTGGCGGTGGTGCGCGAGCTGGGACTCGACGAAGAGCGGGTCAACCCCAACGGCGGAGCGATCGCGCTCGGGCATCCCCTCGGTGCGACCGGGGCGAAGCTCAGCGTTCAGCTGCTCAACGAGCTGGCCCGCCGGGAGGCCCGCTACGGGATCGTCACCATGTGCGTGGGCGGTGGCCAGGGCGCGGCCGGCATCATCGAGTGGCTGGGTGGCCGCATGCGGCCGGCCGGCGCGGCACGCGCCGCGGACGAGGAGGCGGCGCGATGATGGCCGGGATCGATCCACGACCGCCGACCGCGGTGACCGCTCCGGCGGGCGGCGCCTTCCTCGTCGCGCCCGTCGCGACAGGGAGCGTCTTCACCCCCGAGCGTCTCTCTCCCCAGCACCTCGCCATCCGCGAATCGATCGGCGAGTTCGTTGCCCGGGAGGTCGAGCCGCGCCGCGAGCGGCTCGAGGCGAGGGACTACGCGACGCACCGCGAGCTGATGGCGATCCTCGGGCACGATGGCTTCGTGGGCATCGAGGTCCCCGAAGCGTACGGCGGTGCGGGACTCGACCATGTCACCGCGGTCGTCGTCATCGAGGCGCTCTCGCCGGCCGGTGCGCTGGCCGTCACGTACGCGGCGCACGCCGGTATCGGGACGCTGCCGACGGTCTTCTTCGGCACGGACGAACAGAAACGCCGTCACCTGCCGGGCCTCGCCGCTGGGAGGACCATCGCCGCCTATGCCCTGACGGAGCCGGGCACCGGCTCGGACGCGCAGGCGATCCGGACGCTGGCGGTCCGCCAGACGGATGGGAGTTACCGCCTCGACGGCGCCAAGCAGTTCATCACCAATGCGGGCTTCGCCGACCTCTTCACGGTCTACGCCCGCGTCGAGGGCGTCGAGGGCGTCGAAAGCGTCGGCGAGGGCGTCGAGGGCGTCGGCGAGCCGCGGGGGATCGCCGCCTTCCTCGTCGAGCGCGGGACGCCGGGCCTCGAGGTCGGGGCGGAAGAGCACAAGCTCGGCATCCACGGCAACTCGACCTGCCCCCTCACGCTCGACGGCGTCATCGTCCCGGCGGAGAACCTGCTGGGCACCATCGGCGAGGGCCACAGGATCGCCTTCAACGTCCTCAACGTGGGGCGCTTCAAGCTGGCGGCGGCAGCTCTCGGCGGCATGCGCCCGGCAGTGCGCACGGCCCTCGAATACGCGCAGGGGCGGGTCGCCTTCGGCCGGCCCATCTTCGGGTTCCCGCTGGTGGCCGAGAAGATCGCGGGCATGGCCGTCCGAACCTACGCGATCGAATCGATGGTGTACCGGATCGCGGGGCTCATCGACGGGCGGCTCGGCGGCGTCGAGGCTGGCGGCTCGGCGGAGGCGGTCCGGGCTGCCCTCGAGGAATATGCAGTCGAGTGCTCGATCGCCAAGGTCGCCGCCAGTGAGGACCTCGACTGGGTGGTCGACGAGCTCGTGCAGGTCCACGGTGGCTACGGCTACATCGAGGGATATCCGGCCGCGCAGGCCTACCGCGATGCGCGGATCAACCGCATCTGGGAAGGCACCAACGAGATCAACCGTCTGCTCGTACCGGGGACCCTCATCCGCCGTGCCGTGAAGGGCCGGCTCGACCTCCTGGGGCCGGCCAGACGGGCCCAGGAGGCGCTCCTGGCCCCGTCGACGGCGGGACTCGATCGCGCCGCAGATGATCCGCTGGGGTCCGAGGCGGTGCTCGTCGAGGGGCTGCGCCAGGTCACGCTCCTGCTCGCCGGTGGCGCGGTCCAGCGCTACGGGACGACGCTGGAGGAGGAGCAGGAGGTGCTGGCGGGACTGGCCGACCTGGCCATCGCGCTCTTCACCACCGAGAGCGCCCTCGTCCGCGCCCGCCAGGCACGTGGCGAGACGGACGCGGCGACGGCCTCCCGCCACCTGGACCTGGCGCGACTGGTCGTCCTCGAGCGCGTCGGGCCGGCCGAGCTGATCGCCCGCTCACTCGCCACCCGCGTCGCGGATGGCGATGAGGCGCGGATGCTCCAGTCCGGGATCCGACGCCTGCTGCGCGGCGAACCCGTCGATCGGATCGCCATCGCGCGGCGCGTCGCGGCGGCCGTCGAGACGGCCGGCGGCTATCCGGTCTGAGGAGTACCCGCAAGGGAGCACGCGGGATGAACGCACCGACCTCCGTTCCGCCGACCGGTGTGCCAACCGGCCAGTCGCCGGACCTGCTCGAGGAGCGGCCCTGGCTGGCCCACTACGAGCCCGGCGTCCCGGCCGAGATCGAAGTGCCGCCCGTCACCCTCGACCGGCTGCTGCGGGACGCGGCGACCCGTTGGCCGGCCCGCGTTGCGCTCGTCTTCCTCGGTGCGCGGACGACCTACGCGGAGCTCGACCGGGCCGTCGACCGGATGGCGGCTGCCCTGCACCAGATGGGCGTCGCGCCGGGTGACCGGGTGAGCATCCACCTGCCGACCACGCCGGCCTTCGTCATCGGCTTCCTGGGCACCCTGCGCGCCGGTGCGATCGCGGCACCCGTCAGTCCGCTCTCGGTGGAGCGGGAGATCCGCGAGCTCCTCGCCCAGACGCGGCCGCGTGTCTCGATCTGCCTGGACCTGCTCGTGCCGCGGGTGCGGGCCGCCCGTGCCGAACTGGGCGATGTTCTCCCCGCCGCGACCGGCACCTCGGGCGTCATCTCGACCGGCATCCAGGACTCTCTCCCGCGCCTCCTGCGGATGCTCTACCCGCTGAAGGCGCGCCGCGAGGGACGCTGGAGGCCCGTTCCGCACTCCGCGGAGACACCCAACCTCTTCCGGCTCCTGTCGGCCTCGCCGGCCGAGCGGATCGACTCGCCCGCCCGGTCCGTGGACCCGGCGGTCCTGCAGCCGACCGGCGGCACCACCGGCACCCCCAAGGCGGCGACCCTCACCCACCGCAACCTCGTCGCCAACGCGATCCAGGTGGCGGCCTGGTTCCCCGGCGCCCGGCCGGGCGAGGCCACCGTGCTCTGCGCGCTGCCCTACTTCCACATCTACGGCCTGACCGTCGCGCTCGACTATGCGCTGCTGATGGGCGCCACCCAGATCCTCCACCCACGCTTTGACCCGCACGCGGTCCTCAAGTCCATCGCGCGCTATCGGCCACAGCTGTTCCCGGGCGCACCGATGTTCTACGCGACGCTGCTGCAGCTGCCGGAGACGCAGAAGTACGATCTGCACTCGGTGGATGCCTGTATCAGCGGCTCGGCGCCGCTGCCCGGTCCGGTGCAGGACGGCTTCGAGGCGCTCACCGGCGGGCGCGTCTCGGAGGGTTACGGTCTGACCGAGGCGAGCCCGGTCACCCACTGCAACCCCGTTCACGGGGAGCGTCGGCTGGGCACGGTCGGTCTGCCCTTCCCCTCGACCGAAGCCCAGGTCGTTGACCTCGAGGCCGGCGCGCGCGTCCTGCCGCCCGGTGAGGTGGGCGAGCTGCGCGTCCGCGGCCCCCAGGTGATGAGCGGCTACTGGGAGCGACCTGAGGAGACAGCGACGGCCCTGCGGGACGGCTGGCTCTACACCGGCGACATCAGCTCGATGGACGCCGAGGGCTACTTCCGCATCGTCGACCGACGCAAGGACATGATCATCGTCAGCGGCGTGAACGTCTACCCGCGCGAGATCGAGGATGTACTGCACGAGCACCCGGCGGTGGTCGAGGCGGCGGTCATCGGGGAGCCCCATCCGCTCAAGGGCGAGGTTCCGCACGCGTTCGTGGTGCTCCGCGCGGGCACGACCGTCACGCCCGAGGAGCTCATCGCTCACTGCCACCAGAACCTCTCCCCGTACAAGGTGCCGGCGATCGTCGAGGTGCGCGCGGAGTTGCCGCGTTCCTTCGTGGGCAAGGTCCTGCGGCGGGTCCTCGCCGAGGAAGCGGCGGCGGCAGGCGGGTCCGCAGGGGCGGCCGCGCCCGCCACCGGGAGCGCCGGTCCGCCGGACTGAGCGTCGGCCACCGGGCGCTCCGTTCACATGGCTCTCAGGCTGCTCCGCACCTGAGCTGCGACAGGCCCCTCCGTCGGACCTACCGCGGGAGGATCTGGCGGAGCGCGAAGAGGACGTTCGCCGGACGCTCCGCGAGGCGGCGCATGTACCACGGGTACCAGTGCTCGCCGTAGGCGATGAGGCAGCGGACGTCGAAGCCGCGCCCGGCGAGCTGACGCTGGCGGTCTGCCCGGATCCCGTAGAGCATCTGGACCTCGATCCGCGCCGGCGCGAGACCGATCGCCGCCGCGAAGCGGGCGAACTGCTCGATGAGGTCCACGTCGTGGGTCGCCGCGATGAACCGGGCGCGGCCGTCGCGGACCGCCGGGGCGAGGGTCGCCGCGATCGCGAGGTAGGCCGCGTCGACTTCGCCCCGGGTCCGGTAGGCGATCGAGGCCGGCTCGTCGTAGGCCCCCTTGACGAGCCGGATCGCCGGCCGCAGGGGGAGCAGCCGCTGGACGTCGGCCGGGGTCCGGTGGAGGTAGGCCTGGAGGCACAGGCCGACGTTCTCGTGGGCGGCGCGCACGCGTTCGTAGAAGGCGATCGTGCCCTCGACGTACGGGCTGCCCTCCATGTCGATCCATGCCCAGGTGCCCAGCTCCGCGGCGTGTCGGGCCAGGCCGTCGACGTGGGCCTGGGCCGCCTCGACGTCGAGGTCGTAGCCGAGCTGGGTGAGCTTGACCGAGATCTCGGCGTTCAGCTTCTGTGACGCGATCTCGTCCAGGACGGCGTGGTAGTGGTCGGCGACGGCCTGTGCCTCGGAGAGGTCCGTGACATTCTCGCCGAGCCTCGTGAAGACGGCGTGTACGCCGTCCGCGGCGTCCGCCTCCGCGGCCGCCATCGCGGCCGCGAGGTCCTCGCCCGGCATGAAGCTGCGGACGGCCCGCCGAACGAACGCGAGTCGGGGCAGTCGCTCCCGGAGCCACGGGTTGCGTGCCATCCAGAGCAGGATCGTCCGCACCGCTGGTGAACCTCCGCTTTGCCTGTCCTCGACCGATGAGCGAAGGGTAGTCCCGGGCGGGCGACCCGTGCGGCCGGCTCATTGGCTCGTTGGCGTCACCCGGCTCGGTCCGCGTTCCCGGCGGTCAGTCGCAGCGCCACTCGCTCGCCGGCGAGCCGTCATGCGGCGGGCAGCGATCGGGATCGGCCTCGAACCGTGCAGCGCAACCCGGGCACTTGAAGCGGAGGGTGCGGTCCTGGTATCTGGCCGTGACGCCCTCACCTGCCGCGATGTCGTTGCCGCACACGACGCACTGCGCGGCGGCCTCGTGGCGCGAGTCGAGGACGATGAGCTCTTGAAGAACAGCCATCATGCAGCCTCCACGACGATCCGACCCCGGAGCATTCCCATCTGGCAGGTGAACGCGTGCTCGGAGCAGGCGGCCGTCTCCTCGCGACGGAAGAGGAGCCGGACCGGCCGGTCAGTGGCACCCGTGCGAGCGGTGCTCGTCATGATCCTGTGTCTCGCTGGCCTTCGGGTCGTTCGTGGCTCGATCATCGAGCCCCGCGGTGGAGCCTGATCGCTCCGGCTGAGCGCCATGTGAGCGGTGGCTGAGATCCTCCGAGTCCGGCGGCATGTCGTCCTCGCGATCTCGCGCCGACCCACCGCCGCCATGACCGCCATGACCACCTGCGTGCATGAGGAGCATGCCGCCGAAGAGGCCGATGTAGAGCACCGCCGAAAGCGGGACGACGCCAGCGAGGACAAGCCCCGCGACAACGACCGCGGCGGTCAGTCCGGGGAGCAGCCACCGAGGAGCGGTGGCCCGCGGCGCGGCACGCTGGTCGACGGTGTGCCTCGAATGGTCCTGAGCCTGTGGTGTCATGGTCGGCTGACCTCCAGCTGGATCGAACGTGGCTGGACCGGACGCGCCTGACGGCGCGCGACGATGAACAGGGCGACCGCGAAGGCCGCGATCCCGAGACCGAACCACTGCGCGGTCTTGAGCCCGAGGAAGACGGCCGGCTCGTCGCGAAGGAAGAAGAGCCCGAACCGGATGACGGCGAGCCCGAGGAGGTAGCCGCTCGCGAGGACCCCATCGCCGATCCCGGCCAGGCGCCGTCGCCCGAACCAGAGGCCGACGAAGAGCGCCGCCAGGAGGATCGCCTCATAGGCCTGGGTCGGATGCAGCGGGAGGTTCAGCGGCGCCATCGCGCCAGGGTTCCGGTAGATCACCGCCCACGGCAGATCGGTCGGGATCCCGGACGAATCGCCGCCGATCAGGCAGCCGAGGTGCCCGATCGCCTGGCCGATCGCCGCCGCCGGCGCGACGATGTCGAGCGCGGGCAGCAGCGAGATCCGCCGCCGCCGCGCGAAGACGACCAGCGCGACGACGGCCCCGATCAGGCCACCGTAGAAGGAGAGGCCGCCGGTCCAGGCCATGAACACATGGGCCGGGTGGTCGGCGAGCGTCGCCAGCTCGTTTTGAACCACATAGAGGGCCCGGCCACCGATGAGCGCAGCGACGCCCACCCAGACGGCTCCGTCTCCGATGAGATCAGGCGCGATCCCGTGCCGCCGTCCCTCGCGTTGGGCGAGCCAGAACGCCACCGCGACCGCGACGGCCAGGGTGAGTCCGTACCAGCGGATCGGGATCCCGAGGAGGGAGAACGCGACGGGGTCGATGTCAATGACGAAGGGCATCCGGGACTCCTACCTGGATCGATGAGAGCCGCGGGAGGCCCACCGGCGGCTGGCCGCGGCGCGGATCCGCGTGACGAGCGACGCTGTGCGGTCGTCGACGAACTCGATCCGGCCGCGGTAGCGGCCCATGCCGCACGTGAAGCGGATCTCGCCCGCCGGCTGTCCGGGCAGATCGATCGTGGTCATGCCGGTGGGCGTGAGTCGGCGATCCAGCCTTGGGGCGGAGAAGACGACCCGCTCGGAGCAGGCGTCATCGTCCTCGCGCCGGAAGACGATCCGCAGCGGCACGCCCGCCTGCGCACGGATCGAGGCCGGCTGATAGCCGCGATGGACGGTGACGTCAACGATCTGGTGGCCGCTCGGATCGAATCGCGCCTGGACTCGCTGCTCCAGCATGGCTACCTCGCACCCCCGGCGAGGAGCACGAGAACGGCGAGGAGGACGACGAGCGCGCCCGCAGCGAGCGGATGGGCGACCGCGCCTCCCATCGCAGACATCCCCGTCATCGTCATCGCGCCGCCCGCGAGGAGCAGGTCGGCGACGACGAGGATGGCGGCGACCACGAGGAGCGCGACGAGCAGATCCATGACGTCCAGTTCAGCGCGCCGACCTGAGCGTCCCCTGAGCGGCTCCTAACGCCGTGCTGAGAACTTCAGACGGTCAGGAGGATGGCGAAGCCGAGGGCGAGCACGACCACCGCGAGGACGAGCTTCGTCCCGCCCGCGTGCTCGAGGTGCCAGCGGTTGACGACCCGGATGAGCCCCGGCCGGCTGGCGAGGACGAGGAGCGCGACGAGCGGCGTGATGTAGGCGAGGTTGTAGAGCGCGAGCCCGCCGAGACCGGCGGCGACCGTCCCGCCCGAGCCGAGGAGGGCAACGACGCCGAGATAGACCGCGCCGCTGCAGGGGACCGTGCACAGCCCGATGAGGATCCCGCCGCCGAACAACGCGACCGGCGAGCTCGAACGTGCCCAGTCGCGCATCCGCCCATGAAGGGCGTGTGGCGCCTCGAGCCTCCAGCTGGCGTCGGGCAGGAGGACGTCGCGCACCATCCAGAGCCCCATGCCGATCGCGATCAGGGCCGCGACCCGGCTCGGGAGGTGGTTTCCACCGAAGTTCGTCAGCGAGGCGACCGCGGTGAGGAGCCCGAGCCCGAGCAGGAAGTAGGTGACGAGCACGCCGACGACGAAGAAGGCGCCGAGGCCGAGGACGGTTCGGCTCGCCGAGCGCGCATCGGGCGCGCCGCTCGCCCCCTCGGTCGCGAGCGACTGTCGTGTCGCCAGCCCGAGAGCGAACGTCGCGAACAGGATGAGGACGCCGAAGGCGCACGGATTGAAGCCGTCGAGAACGCCGGCGGCCACGATCGCGGGCACGCTGAGCTCGGAGATCGCCTGGTGGTCCGCCATCCGGGGAGAGGCGACGAGGATCGCTGCCGCGGATGCCGCGATGACCGTGCCGCCGATGAGCGCGAGGAGCAGCCGGGGGCGGGCGACGACGGTGCCGACTGACGCCCGCATCAGGCGGTCACCGTGAGCTTGCCGACCATCGAGGGGTTCTCCTTGCCGCCGCAGCAGATGTTGCAGTAGAACGTGTAGGTGCCGGCCGTCGCGGGTGCCGTGAACCCGAAGACCTTGCTGCTCTGGGGGCCGACCTTCCAGTCGATGCCGAGGGCATCGATCGCGAGCTCGTGCCAGCCGCCTCCGTCGCTGTGGAATGAGGAGTCCATGCTGCTGAGCTCGATCTGGACTGCCTGCCCCGCCTTGACGGTCAGGCCGGGCGGATCGAAGCCGCCCATGCTCGCGTGGACCTGGATCGCCGCCACGTCGCTCCCGCCGGGGCCCTGCAACCGGCTCACGACCAGGCCGATCGCCAACCCGCCGACGACGAGCGCGATCGTCGCAAACGCGGCGAGTCGGAGGGGCCGCGACTGAAGTCCGCCCGGCCGCGACTCGGGAGGCGTGGCCGCGCGGTGGCCGGCTGCAGGTGGCTGGCCCGCGAGGCGGGTGGCCCTGGATCGACGAGTCATGGCGTGGTCCCTTCTGTGAACTGAGGATGGGATGGAGCACCTACCCGTGCCCGACGAACGCGGATGCCGCTCCGCGCGGGCGCGCTCCCGACGGCGCCTCGCTCGCAAGATGCCGGGACGGTCATCGCGTCACATAGGCCGCGCCGGTCATGCCGGCGGCCGCGTGTCCGGCCAGCGTGCAGATGAAGACGTGCGCCCCGGGCTGGTCGAAGGTGAGCGTGATCGAGCGGGTCTCGCCCGGGTTCAGGATCGACTCGACGCCGCCGAGACCCGGCATGTGGATGGACTGGAAGTTCAGGTCGTGGCGTTCGGTGCCCCGGTTCGTGAGCCACACCGTGAGCGGCACGCCGACCTTCGCGTCGATCCGGTTGGGCGTGAACCGGAAGTCCTCGAGGACGACCGTCGCCGACCGGTTGACCGCGACCGGGCCGCTGAACCGCGCCCCGGTCGCGACCACCGCAACGAGGACGACCGCGACGAGTCCCACTCCGAGCAGACAGCCAATGGCCTTCACGTCAAACGATCTCCCTGCGCCTGCCGGCGAGCCTGGCCGTGCGCGGTGAGCCGGTCGTGAGCCGGGGCTGAGTGCCGGCTGAGAATCAGCCGGCGCGGCACCTGAGAGATCGCGGAGCCATGGGTGAGAGCTCGACGATCAGCCCTGGGCTGGACCCCGGAAGCGCTCGGCGCGCCAGATGAGGAGGACGCCGGCGATGGCCGCGAGAGCGGCGAACGCGAGGATCAACGAAAGGTCGATCGGCGAGCGGTCGCGAGCGACCACCATCTCGGTCGCCGGGTTCGACGGCGACGACCCTTGCGCGGCGCCCGCGGCCGCTGTGACGGCCAGCGGCGTCGTCAGCGTCTCGTCGCCGATGGCGCGCAGCTCGTAGGCGCCGGTCGGCAGGTGACTCGGGATCGTGAGCGTCCTGGAGAACATCCCCTCGGCGTCGGTCCTGACCGTGCCGAACTCGACGGTCAGGCCTTCGCCGGCCAGGACCAGGACGCGGTCGGCGTCGGGCTCGAGTCCGCTCCCGGCGAGGATGACCGTGCCGCCAGCGGTGACACTGGCCGGCTCGACGCCGATCGTCGGGGTCCCGCTGCCTGAGTGAGCCATCCCGGACGTGGCGGTCACGAATGAAAGTCCGAGACCGAGAACCATGGCGAACGGTACAGACTTACGCATCGGTGGAGCCTTTCTGTCGCCCTCTGCCGAGCAGAGGGCCGATGAAGCCGGCCGAGCCGGCGACGATCGCTGGAAGCCCGATGAGGAGCACGAGCGCCCATCCGGTGAGGGAGTGCTCGACGAGGGCGCTCCCGAGGCCGATCTCGACGGCGCCCATGCCGATCGTCAGCAGCGCCAGTCGGAAGACGACCGCGGCCATCACATCGCCCCCTGGATGTGCGCCTGCGGAACCGTGACGAGCGCGTAGATCACGAGGGCGACCGCGGCGACCGCGACGACGACGCCGATCCCGACGACGACCCGACGGCGGGCCGGCGAGCGGTACGGGCTTCGGTCGATGAAGGGTACGAGTGCGAGAGCCCCGAAGAGGATCGCCGGCGCCCAGAGCAGGGCGGGCAGGCCGAACCAGTCCTCGAATGGATAGAACACGAGGAACATCCACGGTGGCTTCGTGGTCTCCGTCCCGGGGATCGGTCGTGGGCCGATTCCGGCCGGCACCACCAGCGCGAGCACCGTCGCGAGGGCCAGCATGACGAGCCCGAACCCCGCCATCCGGACGAGATGCGCCGTGAACGTCGAGCCGCCCTTCGCGGGGAGCGGCCCGCCGCCGACCGCAGCGTCGGCCTGTGCCGGCAGGGCGGAGATCCCGTGCCGCTTGACGAGCAGGAAGTGGGCGACGAGCAGCAGGGTCCCAAGGGCCGGCAGGATGACGATGTGGGCCATGTACAGGCGGCCGAGGATCGGCAGGCTCGCCGCGAAATCCGCCGAGAACCAGAATCCGAAGGCGCCGAGGAGATTGCCGATCTCGACGTTGTGCCCGAGGGCCTCGTAGCCCTCCTGGTCCCACTTGAGGACGGTGCCGGTGAAGATCAAGCCGAGGGTGACCGCGAGGAGCCCGAGTCCGATGAGCCAGTTCGCCTCCCGCGGACGCTTGTAGGAGCCCGTCACGAATATCCGGCCCATGTGGAGGAGCACCGTCGCCATGACCACGTTCGCCACCCAGAAGTGGATCCCGCGGACGACGTCTCCGAGCGGCGCCACGTTCATGATGTAGACGACACTCTCGCGGGCCGTCGAGGGCGTGGGGTGGTAGAACTGGGCGAGCCAGACGCCGGTCGCGGCCAGGATGAGGAATCCGAAGAACGTGATCCCGCCCAGGATGTAAGCGAGGCCGTTGGCGTGGGCCGGCACCGGGTACGCGAGCCCGCTCAGGCCGAGGCGCTCGTCGACCGCCTCCCACATCCTGCGCCAGCGCCCTCCCCGGGTCGCGGTCGCGCCGGCTGCCATGTCCCACTCCTCGCTGCCTGCGATCGTTCCGCGTCGGCACCGCGCCGACGGCCGGTCACCTGCATCGGTATTGGACGCCCGACGCCTGAGAGCCACATGAGGCCAATCTGGGGACTTCCTGAGCGGCCTCGGATCCCTCACCGCACGCCGCTGCATCGCTCCCGGTATCCTGCGGCTCAGGAGCCTGACAACCGAAACTCCCCAACGACACCTGCATGGCGAAGCACCACCTTGAGCGGTTCACCTGCGTTGGACGGGATCCATCGCCTCCTCGCCTTTGCCATCGTCGCCCTCACCGTGATCGGGATCGGCTGGTCGATGTTCTCCGTCGTCACCCGGCGGCCCGGCGGACCCGCCTTCGAACGGTTCCAGGCCGCGATGGTCAGCGCGCTCGTCGTGGGCGCTGCGAGCGGGTTGGTCCTCCTCGCCACCGGCGCGAGACCGGCCGATGGGTTGCACCTGCTGTACGCGGTCGTGGCCATCGCGCTCATACCGCTGGCCCGCTCGTTTGTCGGTCGGGAGAGCGCCCACAGGGCTGCTGCGTTGCTCCTCGTCGCGTTCGTCGCGCTCGGGGCCGTCATCTACCGCCTCTTCGCGACCGGCTGAGCTTCGTTCCGGCGATCCGAGCGGGCAGCACCGCATCGACGTCGACCTTCTCAGGCAGCGCTCATCGATCCCTCATTCGCCACGGCGACGATACGATGAAGACGAACCAGCCGGTCGAGCCGACTGAGGTGTTCACGGCACGGCCCGCCGTGGTTCGACCATCCTCAACGATCGCGAAACGGAGAACGCGTGTGACCAGTAGAGTCTTTGAAGCGGGCGGTCTGCTGCGCGCCAGCAGCGCGGGCGCCCTCGCGGATTTCCTGCGGCGGCAGTACGGGGTCGCGGGTGCTGAGGCGAATCCGGTCTCCCAGACGGTGACGGTCCAGTACAACGAGACCACGCTGACGGCGGACGACGTACGAGCGCTGATCGAGCGCTTCGGCTGCAGCTGCGGCGGCGAGATCGTCCCGTGCCGCCTCTGCGCGGACGAGCAATCCGCCGTCCTCGGCAGTGCGGTTCCGCGCGGAGCGGTGCACGGGCCTTCGGACCAACACGCCGGCCACGCGATGGCAGTGCCGGCCGTGGGCGCCCCCGTGCACGGCGAGACGGCCCAGATGGCCCACGCGATGGGTCACGGCGGCGGGATGACGATGGACGAGATGGTCCGCGACATGCGGAACCGCTTCATCGTCGCGCTCGTCCTGGCCGTCCCGATCTTCCTCTACTCGCCGCTCGCGACCGAGGTCTTCAACGTCCGCCTCGGGACCCCGCTCGGGATCGACGCGAACATCCTGGCCTTTCTGCTGGCCACGCCGGCCGTCGCCTGGAGCGGCAGGATGTTCTTCGTCGGCGCGTATCGGGCACTCCGCAACCGGACGCTCGACATGTCGGTCCTCGTCGCCCTGTCGGTCGGATCCGGCTACCTGTTCAGCGTCGCCGCGACCTTCCTGTTCGCCGGCGAGGTCTTCTACGAAGCGGCGGTCGTCCTGCTCACGTTCGTGCTGTTCGGGCACTGGCTGGAGATGCGCGCTCGGGCAGGCGCGTCGGATGCCATCAGGGCGCTGCTCGACCTGACGCCGCCGAAAGCGACCGTCATCCGCAACGGCGAGCCGGTGGAGGTCTCCACCTCGGAAGTCGTGCTCGACGACATCGTCCTGATCAAGCCCGGCGACAAGGTCCCGGTCGATGGCGTCGTCGTCGATGGCGCGTCGAGCGTCGACGAATCGATGATCACCGGCGAGAGTGTTCCGGTCGAGAAGACGGCCGGTTCGAACGTCATCGGCGCGTCGATCAACAAGACCGGTACGTTCCGCTTCCGGGCGACGAAGGTCGGCGCCGATACCGCGCTGGCCCAGATCGTGAAGCTGGTGCAGCTTGCCCAGAACTCGAAGGCGCCGGCCCAGCGACTCGCCGACCGCGCGGCTCAGTGGCTCGTCGCGGCGGCCGTGATCCTCGGCCTTCTCACCTTCGTCGGCTGGCTGACGATCGGCGGGTCGACGTTCATCTTCGCGCTGACCCTCGCGATCACCGTCGTCATCATCGCCTGCCCGGATGCCCTCGGCCTCGCCACGCCGACGGCGATCATGGTGGGCACGGGACTGGGAGCCCTCAACGGGATCCTGTTCAAGAACGCGACCGCCCTCGAGCAGGCCTCGAAGATCGGTGCCGTCATCTTCGACAAGACCGGCACGCTGACCGTCGGTCAGCCGCGCGTCGTCGAGCTGATCGGCGCAGGCGACCTCGTTGGTGAAGACGAGGTCCTTCGACTTGCGGCCTCGGCCGAGCGCTCGAGCGAGCATCCGCTCGCCCAGGCCGTCGTCGACGCGGCGAAGGAGCGCATGCTCCGGCTCGTCGACGCCACCGAGTTCCAGGCCGTCCCGGGCCACGGCCTCGAGGCGACGGTCGACGGCCACACGGTCCTCGTCGGGAATGCCAGGCTCATGCGCGACCGCGCGATCGACTTCGACGGCCTCGGCTCACGGGCCGATGAGCTCGAAAGCGCCGGGCGGACGGTCGTCCGGGTCGCCGTCGACGACAGGGCCGGCGCCCTCATCGCCATCGCCGACGCGGTCCGCTCGAGCGCGAAGGAAACGATCGACCGCCTGCACAACCTCGGAATCCAGGTCGCGATGCTCACCGGTGACAACCGGGCGACCGCCGAGCGGATCGCCGCCGAGCTCGGGCTCGACACGGTCTTCGCCGAGGTCCTGCCGAGCCAGAAGGCAGACAAGGTCAAGGAGCTCCAGGCAACGGGCAAGCTCGTCGCGATGGTCGGGGACGGGATCAACGACGCGCCGGCGCTCGCCCAGGCCGACGTCGGGATCGCGATCGGCGCCGGGACCGACGTCGCCGTGGAGACGGCGGACGTCGTGCTCATGAAGAGCGACCCCGTCGACGTGCTCGGCACCATCGCGCTCAGCCGCGCGACCGTCCGGAAGATGCGCCAGAACCTCGTCTGGGCGGTCGGCTACAACACGGTCGCCTTCCCGATCGCCATGGGTCTCTTCTATCCCTGGTTCGGGCTGATCCTGCGGCCCGAGATCGCGGCCATCAGCATGGCCGGCAGCTCGTTCCTCGTCGCCGTCAACGCGCTGCTTCTCAAGCGCACGAAGCTCGAAGGGATCCGCCGCTATGGCACGCAGGGGTCGGCGACATGACGCCGGGCACAAGCCGTGCGCGGCACGGCAACGCCCTCCGGGCCGGGGTGCTCGGCTCAACGGACGGGCTCGTCTCGAACCTGAGCCTCGTCATGGGCGTCGCCGGCTCCGGCGCGCCACGAGAAGCGATCATCGTCGCCGGTCTTGCCGGCCTCGTGGCGGGATCGCTGTCGATGGCTCTCGGTGAATACCTCTCCGTGCAGAGCGCCCGCGAGCTCTTCGCCAACGAGCTGGCGATCGAGGAACGCGAGCTCGCGGAGTCGCCGGATGCCGAGGTTGCCGAGCTCCGCGAGATCTACGAGCGAAAGGGGGTGCCGGGCCCGATGGCACGGGACCTCGCCGAGCACATGGTCCGGAGCGATCCGCGTCTTGCCCTCGATACGATGGCTCGCGAGGAACTGGGGTTCGACCCCGATGAGCTCGGCGGTTCGGCCTGGGTAGCGGCCGGGACCTCGCTAGCCCTGTTCGCACTCGGCGCGCTCGTCCCCCTGGTGCCGTTCCTCGTCGGCGGCGCACCGGCCGCCCTGATCGCGGCAGCCGTCCTGAGCGGCACCGCCCTCTTCGCGCTCGGCGCCGGGATCACCCGGCTCACCGGCACGCATCCCATCCGGTCGGGGCTCCGGCAGCTCGCCTTTGGCGCCGTCGCAGCCACGATCACGTACGGGATCGGCGTAGTGGTCGGAACGGCGCTGCGCTGACGGATGGCGCCGCGCAGCGGGTTCGGGTCGACGGCCTTCGTCGTACTGGCGTACGGGGTCGCGATGGGCTATCTCGAGGCAGCCGTCGTCGTCTACCTCCGCGCGGCTATCGGGCTGACACCGGCCGGGATGGTCCCCATCCACGACCCGACCGCGTTCCGGGCCTTTGCCGATGTCGAGGTTGCCCGCGAATTCGCCACTCTCGTCATGATCGCCGCCGTCGGCTGGCTCGCTGGCCGCCGCGGGCTCGAACGGCTCGCGTGGGCGGCTGTCGTGTTCGGAGTCTGGGACATCGTCTACTACCTCGGTCTCCGGCTCCTGATCGGCTGGCCCCCGTCGCCGGCGGCATGGGATGTGCTGTTCCTCTCGCCGATGCCCTGGCTCGCGCCCGTGTGGGCTCCGTTCGTGGTGAGCTCCGCCCTTGTCGGGTTCGGCCTGGCGGGGGCGCACCGGCTGCGAACCGGCCGGCCGATCGCCGTCGGGCGTGGCCGACTGCTCGCGGCGCTCGCCGGCGGCGGCCTTGTGATCCTGAGCTTTCTCGTCGACTCGAACCGGGTCCTCAGCGGTGACACGTCTGGCTGGACCGGCTGGCCGTTGTTCTGGAGCGGCATGGTTCTCGCGGCATTGACGACCGCGACGGCGCTCGCTCGACCACCGCGAGCTACACCTCCCGGAGGTGGTCCGCTCGGAAACGGAACCGGAGGCCGGCCAGCGGCTCGCGCTCCGGACTGACCCTGGCGCTCGATCCGCGACGGCGATCCGTCCCGGGGCGTGGTTTCTCAGCGGATTGTCATGCCGCGAACGGCGATCCTTCGGCCCGCTTCGGTCGATCGGCCGTCGGCGCCGCGGGCCCGGGACGGCGTCCACCTCTGGCCACTCCCGATTCGAGGAGACCTGACGCGCCGGTTCTCGTCGGCGCACCCGGGGATCGACATCGCGGCACCCCTGAGGACGCCCGTCCGGGCGATCGCCGGGGGGACCACACCCGGACGGGATGTGCTCGACCTACAACCACAACAGCAAGGTCACCGTCGAGCGCGGTGACAAGGTCGTCGGAGGCGAGACCATCGCCTTCATCGGGTCGACCGGCTGGTCCACTGGTCCGCACCTCGACCTTCGGATCAGGATGGACGGCGGTCTCGTCGCTCCGCTCGGCCTCTATTGATCGGGTCCGCCGATGCCGGCGCGGTCGAGCCGCCGACCGAGACGATCGCGAGCCCGACGAGCACGACCGCGATGCCGGCCAGCCCGACGGGCGCAGGGCGGTCCCCGGTGACGATCGCGGCGATGACGCCCACGACCGGGACGAGGAAGAGGGCCGCGCCGAGCCCGACCAGCGAGACGCGGTCGAGCAGCCAGAACCAGGCCACGTACGCGAGCCCCGTTCCGAGGACACCGAGGACGAGGAGCCCGGCGAGGATCGCCGGGGACCACGTGACAGTGGCCCACGGCTCGAGCACCGCGCTGACCGCCAGGAGGATGGCTCCGCCGAGCAGGAACTGGACGCCGGTCGTGACGAGCAGGTCCACCGATGGCGCGAGTCTCCGCATGAGGATGGTGCCGGCGGCTGGGGCGACCGAGGCGAGCACGGCGAGGACCACCCCTTCCAGGGTCGTCACGCCCGAGCTCGCGCCCGCGACGAGGACGACGCCGAACATGGCGACCACGAGCCCCGTCAGGGTGCGCGCCGCGAGTCGCTCGCCGAACAGGGTCCACCCGGCAACGGCCAGGATGAGCGGCTGACCAGCGGCGAGGATCGACGCGACCGCCGCCTCGGCCCGGCCGGCGGCGAGGTACATAGCGCCGAGGGCGAGGGCGGCGTTGGTCAGGGCGAGCACGAAGAGCAGGGAGATCGACGGTAAGCCTGGAAGCCATGAACGCTGGACTGGCGGCCTGGCCGGTCGAAGCGTCCCGGGTCGCCGCCGGCTCACCGCGATCCAGGCCACCACCGCGCCCCCGCCGATGAGCGCTCGCAGCGCCGCCAGAAGGAGCGGGGTCGAGCTCGGCAGCGACGCCTGAATGAGCACGAAGCACAATCCCCAGACGATCGCCACGAGCCCGGCGAGGCTCGTCGCTCGACCGCTCATCCTCCTCTTGACCCGTGCGGCGGAGCGCCGGACCGACCAGACCGCCGGCGCGACGTTCGAGGAGGGCAGGTCGGTTCCGTGACTGCGACCTGAGTGACAGCTGGCGAATCCTCGAGAGCACCGCTCACGCCTCGATCGGGCCGGCGGTGCGATAGCCCGCCTTCTCCACCGCTCGGACAAGCGACCAGGCGTCGGTCTCAGCCGGGTCGTAGTCGATGTAGGCCATCTCGGTCGCCGGGTTCACATAGACGCGGACCACGCCGTCGGTCGCGGCCAGCGCGCGCCCGATCGTCGTCACTCCCGCTCCGCCGCAACCGAGGCCATGGATCGGGATCCGCAGCCCACGCTTGACGTCCATGCGGCAAGCCTGGCGTCGGAGGCTGAGCCGAGGGTGAGTCGCGCCTGAGACTTGAGCCTGGGGCGCGCAGGCGACGCGGGCTCGTGCGTCGCCTGACGGCTCCAGACGCACATTCGCAGTCTCCGGTCGAGATTCTCAGCCCTGGCTCAGCCCGCCCACGCGTCGGCCTCAGATCGCCACTCCATGATCCGGATAACCCAGGAGCGACGAGCTCGATGGGCGGAGGTTCGAACGGATGCACAACCACACGCTTGAGCCGCAGTCACGCCCGACGATCGACGGACCCGACGGCCCACGATCAGACGGGGCTGGCGAGCCCGAGCCGTCCCACTCGATGTGGTGGATGGTCGTGTGCTGCGCGCCGATGGTCCTCATCGCACTCGCGCTTCTGTTGGATGTGTTCGGGCCCCGGTAGGGTTCCTGCCAACGAAAGGATCGAACGATGTCGTCCACATCCACAGCCGACCGGCGCCGCGGCGGCCTTGGCCCCATCGAACGTGCCGTCCGGATCGTGGGCGGCGGGCTGCTCGCGAGGTTGGCTGGTGGATGACTCGGCCTACGGGCTCTGGCTCCTGGTCCTGATCAACTCGGCCATCTTCATCATCTTCGCGGTCGGCTTCTTTCACCCGAAGAGCAAGCGTGACTGGCGGGCGATGGGCGCCTTCTCGGCCTTCATCGTCGCCCTCTTCACCGAGATGTACGGCTTTCCGCTCACGATCTACCTGCTCTCCGGGTGGCTCGGAAGCGCATTCCCGGCGCTCAGCCTGACCCACGGCGGCGGCCATCTCTGGAACGACCTCATCGGCTGGACGGGCGACCCACACCTCAGTCCGTTCCACCTCGCCAGTTACGTCCTCATCGGGGCTGGGTTCTGGTTGATCACCGCGGCCTGGCGGATCCTCTGGGACGCGCAACGGGGCGGGCGGCTCGCGGTGGCTGGTCCCTATGCGCGGCTCCGGCATCCGCAGTACGCCGGCTTTCTGCTGATCATGGTCGGCTTCCTGCTTCAGTGGCCAACGTTGGCGACCCTGGTCATGTTCCCGGTGCTCGTCCTCGTCTACCGGAGGCTGGCGATCGAGGAGGAGCGCGAGGTCCGCGAGCGCTTCGGCGCTGAATGGGACAGCTACGCAGCGAGCACGCCGCGGTTTCTTCCCCAGCTCGGTCGTCCGTCGGCTGTCGCGCCTGGCTGAGCCGCCCCGAGCGGCCGGACCGACGAGGCGCTCGCCTCGCGGACCCATCGCGCGCGGCCCGACGTCCGGTCACTCGTTCGGAGAGGGCGGTACTCCGAGCATCCTGAGGATCTCCGCATGCGACAGAGCGGTCCGACGCTCGATGAGTCGGGCCACTCGACGCGGATCGCCGCACGATCGCGTCAACTTCTTCCGGTCGAGCCCGGGCCAGAGCAGGAGCGCCCTGTCCCGGACATCTCGGTGTGCCCACGCCGCATTGTGGGATCGACCTCCGGCGCTGCTCACGACACTCGACCTCCATGGCTGGCGCCTCCGCGGCGTACGTGAGTCTGGCGCCTCGGATCGAGACCACCACGTTCGGCTGACGCGCTGAGACCGACCTGAGGTGGAGCTAAGAACCGCGCGGCGCGCAGCGGCTTCGCATCAGCCGAAACCGGAGCGCTCGACCACGGCGCAGACGCGCCGAGCCTTGCGGAGCCGGCGGCCGATCACGGCGATCCCGAGCAGGTTCATGGCGATGCCGACCAGGAAGAGCGGGGTCCGGTAGGCGTTGAGGAAGACGGCCGCGGCCGAGAGGCCCACGAGCGGCAGCAGGTCCACGAGGTGGTGAGCGCAACAGGCGAGCATCGCCGCCGCGCTCGTACCGGTACCCACCGCAGTGACGGCGGCCGCGGCCCGGTGGCGCCGATCGATCGCCCGGAGCTCCACGAACAGGGCGATCTGCGCGCCGAAGCCCGCCGCGATGAGCCCGACGAACAGTGCATCCGTCGTGAGTTGCTCGACGGCGTGCTCGAATCCCTGGGCAATGCCGACGATGGCGAGGTAGGTACCGAGGAGGGATGCCGCACCGGCCATGCCCGCGGCGATCGATCGGGGAGCGATCGGCAGGGTCCGCCGGACGGGCCGGGCGATGGTTGTCACGAGCCGATCGTCCAGCGGAACGTCCGCTCGGGGACGGTACCCACGCCGACGAGGTTCAGTTCGATCCACCTCGCGCCGGCGAGGAAGCGCGGAGTGTCGCCCCCGAACGTGAGCGCACCCTCGCGATGGTGTCCGCCCTTCGCCGCCGCCCACGGCCGGGCCGTCAGGGTCTCACCACGGTCGTTGCGCAGGACGGCGGCCGCGAGGTCGAGCGCGTCGAGATCCACCGAGTGGGTGTCGAGCCTGATGTCGAAGGTCGCGCCGACGGCCGGTCCACCCCAGGTGGCCTCCACGGTGACCTGCCCGCCCTCGCTCGACTTCGTCATGCCCACCGACGCTGGGTTCGCGACGCCGCTCGGCGCCAGGGTCGGCGTCACGGGCGTGCCCGTGCAGGACGCGACGGCCAGGGGAATGGCGAGGAGAGCGGTGCGAAGCACGTGCATGTTCATGGCCAGACGATCGGGGTTCGAGATGAGAGTCGGCTGAGCGGGCACTGAAACCCGCCTGGCAGGACCGTCTCCACATGACCGTCTCCAATGGAGCGCGCCGCGCCGTTGGGTCGCGGCGCGCTCCCGAACGAAGCCGGCTCAGCGGTTGGGGCGCACCTGCGGGTGCATAGCACGCATCCGGGTCGGGTCGCAGGTGCCGTTCGTCGCCATGGACTGGTGCAACCCGGCCATCGCCTTCATGTCGGCCGCGTCCATCCGGCCCATCATCCCGGCCGCCCCGGAACCGCCCATCATCCCGACCGTCCCGCCCCCGCCCATCATCCCGACCGATCCGGACCAGGTGGCGTTCGGCGACGGTGAGGCGGTCGGATCCTGGGCCGCGACCAGTCCGGCCGACCCGAGCAGGAGGCTGCCCGCCAGGACGCTGCCAATGATCAGTCCACGTCGCTTCGAGGTCATGTCGATGCTCCTTCTGTTCAGATGCCGAGCAGGCGACGGGCCTGCTCGTATTCCGGCGCGCTGATCTCGCCGCGCGCGAAGCGCGCCTTGAGGATCCGGGCGGCGTCCTCAGCCGCCGGACGATCTTTCGTCGGGACGGCCGCGACGAGTGCCCAGACGATCACGACCACCAGGACGATCCCCACGACCATCCACAGCCAGCCGCCCAGGCCCATGTCCCAGCCGAAGCCGGTCATCATCGCGTCACCTCCGTGATCGCCAGCCGTGCGTTCGACGCCTGACAGGCCCCATCGTGGGCGTCGGACGTCAAGCGGTCGTGCCCGCGAACTTCAAGTTCACATCAAGAAACGGCTGGCCCGGCGCCAGCCCTCTGCCGTCGGCGCGTGAGCCCGGGGGAGGTCAGCGGGCGAGGGGCAGTGCCACCCGGAACGTCGCGCCGCGTCCGGGACCGTCGCTTTCCGCCCAGATCCGCCCATCCATGACCTCGACGAGCGCCCTGGCGATCGCCAGGCCGATCCCCGACCCCCCGAGGGCTCGGGACCGCGACGGGTCGACCCGGTAGAACCGTTCGAAGACCCTCACCCGTTGCTCCTCCGTGAGACCGGGTCCCTCGTCGGCGACCGAGAGTGTCACGAACGCACCGTCACCCCGGACTCCGACGGTCACTGTCGAGCCTTCGGCCGTGTAGCGGACCGCGTTGCTGAGGAGGTTGTCCAGCACCTGCGTCAGCCGCTCCCGATCGGCTCGCGCGGATGGTGGCCGTGGAGCCGACCCGAGATGGATCGCCACCCCGCGCTCGGCGGCCATCGCCGTGAACCGCTCCACCGCGGCCGATGCCACCGCGGCGACGTCCACCGGTTCCATGGTCAACGGCAGCTGGCGTGCCTCCGCCCGCCAGAGCGCCTGGAGGTCGTCGACAAGGCGAGCCAATCGGGCGGTCTCGAGCCGGAGCAGCGTCCAGGTGGCGGCACGCGGCTCGACGATTCCGTCCTCCAGTCCCTCGAGATAGCCGTCCAGCGTCGCGAGCGGCGTCCGCAGTTCGTGCGCCACGTCGCCGACGAGCTCGAGGCGGCGCCGCTCGGTCGATTCCAGGGCCGCCGCCATCCGGTTGAACGAGTCGGCGAGCTCGCCGATCTCGTCGGTGGACGTCACCTCGACGCGTTCGGCGTACCGACCGGTCGCGATCCGCCGGCTCGCCTGCGCCAGGCGGCTGATCGGCCTCGACAGGCGGGCGGACAGCGCCACGCTGACGATCACGGCCGCGATCGACGCGGCGAGCACGGCGATGAGCAGCGACGTCCGGACGGAGTCCTGGAAGGCCGCCTGGACGAGATTGCCCATCATCCCGTTCATGCCGCCCATGCCAGACATGGCATGACCCATCGCGGCGTCGAACGCGCCGGGCGCCACGAGTCCGACCGTCAGGAAGAGCGTGACGCTGCCGACGGCCACGACGGCGAGGTGGGCGAGGAGCAGTCGGGTGCGGAGCCGCCCCCCGCGCCTGGTCACGCGCGGTCCTCGCGCAAGCGGTATCCGACGCCGCGGACCGTCTCGATGAACCTCGGGGTGACGGCATCGTCGCCGAGCTTGCGGCGCAGGTTCGCCAGGTGGACATCGACGACATGCTCGTCCCCGACGTAGTCCGTACCCCACACGCGGTCGAGGAGTCGCTGGCGCCCGAGCACGATCCCGGGCTCTTCGGCGAGGGCGAGGAGGAGGTCGAACTCGATCGTCGTGAGGGCGATCGATCGGCCGCCGACGGTCACCTGCCGTCGCCTCGGGTCGATCGCCAGGTCATCGCGCTCGAGGACCCCGTCGACGCCCGCTCGGTTGGCCGGTCTCGGGCGGCGGAGCAGTGCCTTGACGCGCGCGACGAGTTCGCGCGGCGAGAACGGCTTGACGAGGTAGTCGTCGGCTCCGACCGAGAGGCCGACGATCCGGTCGATCTCCTCGGCACGGGCGCTGAGCATGATCACGTACGCGTCGGAGAACTCCCGTGCGCGGCGGAGGACCTCGAAGCCGTCGATGCCCGGCAGCATGACGTCGAGAATGACCACGTCCGGGGCTCGCTCGCGGATGAGCTGGAGTCCGACGTGGCCGTCGACGGCCGCGATCACCTCCATCCCCTCGCGCTCGAGATAGCCGCGGACGAGCTCGATGATCGGCGCCTCGTCGTCCACGACGAGCACCCGCGTCGCGGTCACGACTGGCGCAGGGGCAGCGTGACTTCCGCCACCGTGCCACCTCCCTCACGATTCGCGAGCTCGATCGTCCCCGCGTGCGACTCGACGATCCAGTGAGCGATCGCCAGGCCGAGCCCGGTCCCCGACGGTCGCATCTCACGCGCCCGAGCTCCGCGATAGAGTCGCTCGAAGATCCGCTCCCGGTCGGTCGCCTCGAGGCCGATGCCCGTGTCCTCGACCCTGACGATCGCGCGGCCAGCGCGGACCTCCAGGTTGGCCGTGACGGTCCCGCCGTCCGGCGTATAGCGCGCGGCGTTGTCGAGGAGGATACCGAACAGCTCGCGCAGCCGGTCACGGTCGCCGTCGACGACCGCCGGCTCCACGGTGGCCACGCTCATCCGGACCCGCCGGGCGGCCTGGCGCTGGCGCCGCACCGACTCGACGAGCACGGCGTCGAGCTCGACCGGACCGAACTCGAGCCGTGCCCCCGACTCGGCGCGGGCGAGCGAGAGGAGATCGCCGATGAGCCTGCCCATCCGCTCGGCCTCGTCGCGTGCGTCGGACAGGATCGCCTCCCGCTCGCCGGCGGGCAGGTTCGACCGTTCCGCGAGATCCAGGTTCGCACGGATCGTCGTCAGCGGCGTCCGGAGCTGGTGCGATGCGTCGCCGAGGAACCGCTGCAGGGCCTGATGGTTCTGCTCGAGCGCCGCGAGCATCTCGTTGAAGGCGACGGCCAGCTCGCCGACTTCGTCGCCGGGTCGACCCGCCTCGACCCGCGCCGCAACGTCGCCGGACAGCGAGATCGCGCGGGCCGTCTCGGTGACGTCGGAGACCGGAGCCAGGGCGCGCCGCGCCAGGACGAGTCCGCCGACGAGCGCGAGCCCGATGAGCATGGTGCCGCCGATGACCAGGGCGGCACTGACCGTGGTGAGGAGGTCGCGCAATGGACGGGTCGAGTCGGCCCATGCCACGTATCCCACCCGGCTGCCGCTCGTGACGACGACGGGCTCGACCGTCAACCGGAGGACGTCACCACCGGTGGTCAGCTCGCGAATCGCGTGGGCGTGGCGATCCGCGGCCGCCAGATCCTCGGGCCCGATCGACAGCCCCGGGCTCCGGGCCGGAGCGGAATCGGCGAGCACGGCGCCGTTCGCGTCGAGGACGACGACCCGGCCACCGGTCGAGGCGAACTGCTCGATCATCCGCGCCGCCGGGCGCAGTCGGCCGCTCGCGTCGGCGTCCTGAGCGAATGCGCCCGCGGCGTGTTCGGCGTTCGCAAGCAGCCCCGCGTCGAACGACACCTCGAGCTCGGTGCGAAGGACGAGATACATGCCCGTGCCGAAGGCGACGAGGGCCGCCGCGAGGAGCCCGGTGTAGATGAGGGCCAGCCGCGTCCTGATCGACAGCCGTCGCGGAGAACTCCTCACGCTTTCAGGACGTAACCGGCGCCGCGGACCGTGTGGAGGAGGCGCGCCTCGCCGTTCGCCTCGAGCTTGTTCCGCAGGTACCGCACGTACACCTCGAGGACGTTGGACTCACCTTCGAAGTCGTACGACCAGACGTGCTCCATGATCACGTCGCGGGTGAGCACCTTGCGCGGATGGCGCATGAACAGCAGGAGCAGGCTGAACTCGGTCGTGGTCAGCTCGATCGTCCGCCCGTCCCGGCGAGCCTCCCTCGCGTCCACGTCGAGCTCGAGGTCGCCGAACCGGAGGACTTCGCCCGCGGGGGCCGTCCGCCGGCGCAACAGCGCATGGACGCGGGCGAGGAGCTCCTCGAAGCTGAACGGCTTGACGAGGTAATCGTCGGCGCCGATCTCGAGTCCCTCGACCCGGTCCTTGACGTCGTCGCGGGCGGTGAGCATGAGGATCGCGACCTCGTCGCCGGCCAAGCGCAGTCGGCGCGTCACCTCGAGGCCGTCCATGCCGGGCATCATGACGTCGAGGACGATGAGGTCGGGCAGGTGCTCGCGAGCCTTTTCCAGGCCCTCCTCACCCGAGGCCGCCTCCACCACGCGGTAACCCTCGTAGGCGAGGCCGCGGCGGACGACCGTCCGGATCTTCGGATCGTCGTCGACGACGAGGATGCGAGCGGCCTCGCTCATGGCGACGTGGCCTCCGTCAGTGGGTCATCCCGGGCATCGAGCTCATTCCCGGCATCGCGGTCATGTCCGGCGCCATCGTATGGCCCGGGACCTGACTCGGGCTCGGGCTCGTCGACCCGGCAGGCGCGGGCGAGGAGGTCCCGCCCTTGGCTCGCACGTTCACGACGACGATGAGCCCGCCCGGTTCCTGGCCGTTGTTCGAGGCGTGGTGGAGATCGTGACAGTGGAGGAGCCAGGCGCCGGGATTGTCGGCTCGGAAGACGACGTCGTACGTCTCGCCCGGCAGGATGGACAAGGTGTTCAGCCGCTGAGGCGCCGCCAGCCGTTCGCCATCCTTGGCCACGACCGCCATGTCCGTCCCGTGAAGGTGCATCGGATGGATCGTCTGGCTCGGGTTGATGAACCGCAGCCGAACCAGATCGCCCTCGGTCACGTCGATCGGCGCGGTGGCGGGGTAGGACTTGCCGTTGATCGTGAAGTAGTCGTACGCCATGCCCATCGCGTCCATGCCGGCCATCCCGGCCCCGACCATCCAGTTGCCGATGGCGAGCACATACTCACGATCTGCCGCGATCGGATCGGCACCCTGCGGGTCGATGATGAACGGAGCATAGAGTCCCTGATCGATCTGCCCGCGACTGTTCGGACCGTGGGCGTGGTACATGAACGTGCCCGCATGCGGCGCCGTGAAGCGGTAGGTGAACGTCGCGCCCGGCGCGATCGGAGGCTGCGTGATGCCCGCGACGCCGTCCTGGTCGTTCGGCACGTGGAGGCCATGCCAGTGAACGGAGGTGGCCTCGGCGAGTGCGTTCCGGACGACGACCTCGACCGTGTCCCCTTCGGTCACCCGGATCGCCGGGCCCGGGACCGTCCCGTTGAACGTGATCGCCTCGGTCGCGAGGCCCGGGAGGAGCTCCCAGGCGGCTTTCGTCACCGTGAGGTCGAACCGCCGTGTCTCGCCGGTCGGCTTCACCGTGACGTTGGCGAGGAGTCGCTCGAGGGACGCGCGCTCGACCGACGAGACGCCCGTCGGCGCTGTGGGCGTCGCGCGAAGCGAGTAGGCGCCGACGGTCCCGGCGACACCGAGCGCGAGTCCGGAAACCAGGGCGAAGGCGATGAACCGGCGCTGAGACGGTGGACGCATGGAGGAACCTCAAAGGTCGGGGAAGCGGCACGACCCACAGGCTCGCTCACGTACCTGAGCGCCGGGTGAGTGCGACCTGAGAACTGCGTCGTCCGAGCGCGGACCGCCTACGTGACCGGGACCGCCTACGTTTCGAACTTCCTGGCCAGGCGGGCGACGAGCGCGCCCGCGGTGCGGCGGGCGACCAGGTGCAGGAGGGTCTGGTCGAGGAGGAGGCCGACCTTCCCGAGCGGCGGCGCGTAGCGACCGTCGAGGACGATGTCGTGCGCCGAGATGGAGAGCTCGCCGGCGAAGACCGGGAATAGCGGGGCGAAGCTCGCCGACCGCCAGGCGATCTCGACGAGCACCCGATCGCCGACATGTCGGGCGGGCCCGAGGTCGATGAACGCGGCCTTCCGCACGGGTCCGGTCGAGCTGCCGTCGAGGATCGGAAGGTCGAGGTCGGTCGCGATGTGGCGGAGCTGCGGGTCGCCCGGCGGTCCGTCGGTCGGTCGGCCGAGCCAGGCGAGATCCCCGAGTGCGAGGATCGCCCGATCGAGGTCGATGGAGCCAGGCCGACGGACGCGCAGCGGGATCGTCATCGGCTCGCTGGCGGCTGTGGCATCGGTCTCCATCGGACATCGGACGGTGCGCGGCGTGGTGCTTCGGCGCTAGGGTCGTTCGGCCTGCCCGGGGCCTGCCGATCCGCCCTGCCGCTCGTCACCGCAATTCACGCGCGAGACCGCAGTGCCCGATCGTCAAAGACTCGTTAGACTATGCGAATGACCACCGAGCGCACCGCGACCACGGCGCTCAACGAACAGTTTGCCCGGATTGGCAAGGCACTTTCGAGCCCCCGCCGGATCGAACTGCTCGATCTGCTTGCCCAGGGCGAGCGTCCGGTCGAGTCGCTCGCCGCCGCCAGCGACATGAGCGTCGCCCTCGCTTCCTCGCACCTCCAGGCGCTCCGGGCGGCTCGCCTGGTCGAGACCCGTCGGGACGGGCAGCGGGTTCACTACCGGCTCGCGGGCGACGATGTCTATCGACTCCTCAGCGTCCTTCGCGGCGCGGCACGAGCGCGGCTCGCCGAACTCGAGGTGGCCGTCGTCGCGTACCTGGAAACGCCCGACGAGCTCGAACCCGTCACGCGCGGGGAGCTCTGGGATCGCGCTCGATCGGGCGCGGTCACCATCCTCGACGTCCGTCCCCGTGAGGAGTACCTCGCGGGCCACATCCCGGGTGCGCTGTCGGTTCCGCTCGCCGAACTCGGCGATCTGCTCACCCGCCTGCCGCGGGACGCCGAGATCGTCGCCTATTGTCGAGGTCCCTACTGCGTCCTCGCCCCCCAGGCGGTCGCACTGCTCCGCAGCCACGGTCGTTCCGCGCGGCGTCTCGCGGACGGCTTCCCCGAGTGGCGCCTGGCTGGCCTGCCGATCGCCGTCGGCCCGGCAGCAGGGATGCCCGCGTGAACGCCCTCGTCATCCTCAACGATCCGCCGTACGGCACGGAGCGCTCGTACAACGGCCTCCGACTCGCGCTCAGCCTGGCGAAGGAGCGCGAGGTCGAACTCCGCCTCTTCCTCATGGCCGATGCGGTTCGCTGTGGGCAGCGCGGTCAGGAGACCCCCGAGGGCTACTACAACATCGAGCGGATGCTCACCGGGCTCAGGGTCAAGGGGGTGCCCATCGGTGCCTGCGGGACGTGCATGGCGGCCCGCGGGATGCACGACGAGGCACTCATCGAGGGTGCCCATCGCTCATCGATGGCCGAGCTGACCACCTGGACGCTGTGGGCGGACAAGGTCCTGAGCTTCTAGCCGGCAGGAGGCCGACCATGGCGACGGTTCTCGTTCTCGGGGGCGGTATCGGCGGTGCCGCGGCGGCGAACGCCCTCCGCGGCCGACTGAGCCGCCAGCACCGCGTCGTCGTCGTGGACCGCGACGCCGACCAGGTCTTCGCGCCGTCGCTCCTGTGGCTCATGGTCGGCCGGCGCCGGCCGGCGGCCATCTCGCGCCCGCTGGCGAAGATGCTCCAGCCGGGGATCGAGGTCGTGCGGAGCCATGTTCGCGGGCTCGACCCGGTCGCGCGACGCGTGTCGACCGATGCCGGCGAGTTCACCGCCGATGCGGTCGTCGTCGCCCTCGGCGCCGAGCTCGCCCCGGAGGCGATCGCGGGCTATGCCGATGCCGCCCACGACTTCTTCACGCTCGAGGGGGCCGGGCGGTTCGCGAACGCGTTCGCAGGGTTCTCCGGCGGCCGCGTCATCGTGGCCGTCAGCGGATTGCCCTTCAAGTGCCCGGCGGCGCCCTACGAGGCCGCCTTCCTCATCGACGCCGACCTCCGGCGACGGGGTCTTCGCGACCGGAGCACGATCGAGCTCCACATGCCCGAGCCAGCGCCGATGCCGGTGGCCGGCCCCGTCCTGGGCCGGGCCGTGGTGGACCTCCTCAAGGAACGAGGCATCGGCTACTTCCCAGGGCATCCGATCGAGGCCTACGACGGGGCGCCGCGCCAGGTCCGATTCGCGGACGGGTCGGTCGCCGGCTATGACCTGCTCGCGGCAGTCCCGCCCCATCGCCCACCCGCGGTGGTCGCCACCTCCGGTCTGGCCGGTCCGACGGGCTGGATCCCGGTTGACCGCGAAACGCTCGAGACGAGCGCGCCGAACGTCTTCGCCATCGGCGACGTGACGGCGATCATGCTTGCCAACGGCAAGCTCCTGCCGAAGGCCGGCGTCTTCGCCCACGCCGAGGCGGAGGTTGCGGCCGCCCAGATCGCATCACGGATCGAGGGTGGACCGGCCGGCCGGTTCGATGGTCACGGCTACTGCTGGGTGGAACTCGGTGCCGGAGTGGCGGGCTTCGCCGCGGGCGACTTCTTCGCCGATCCGGAACCGGCCGTCGCCCTGCGTCGTCCGGGCCGAACCTGGCACGCGGGGAAAGTCCTGTTCGAGCGCTACTGGCTCAGCCGGGGTCTCGAGCACGAACTGGCCGGCGCCGGTCTGCGCCTCGGCAGCGCGCTCCTTCGCGTTCCCGGCCGGCTCTGACGTGAAACCGATGAAGGTGACGACGTTCATCCCGGAGTCGGCTCACTGCCGGCCCACGGGCTCGAGTCAGCTGCCGGTCCAGGCCTGCCCGTGGCCGACCGCGAGGCCGCGGAGGGTGTCGAGACGGCTGCGAGCGTCCCTCGCCATGGCCGTCGCCGCGGAAGCGACGCCGACACCGAGGCGGTAGTCGTCGGCGATGTGGCCCTCAAGGGTCGCGGTGGCCGCATCGAGGGTATCCCAGGCGAAGCGGAAGCCCGGACGGTCGATCTGGGCAGGGAACTCCGCGCCCCGTGGGAACGCGGCGTTGGTCCGGTCGACGAGCGCCATGCTCTCCGCCAGCTCGGCGGTCAGTGGCGGGTCGACGTGCACCTCTTCTGGATCTCGCTCGGTCCCGCCGAGCGCGATCAGGAGGAGCCGGCCGGACCGGCCGGGCGCGACCAGCCGGACGATCAGGACGACGATCCACATGAGGACGGCGAGCACGGTCAGAAGCACGATGTACAGGGGCACCCACGCGATCCCGCCGGCCTGGCCCGCGGCCGCGGCCGGCTCGATGAGCGACCCGAGCGCGATCGGGGGCAGGACCAGGAACGCCAGCATGAAGGCGAGCCTGCGTCTGCCCTCCGGGAGTGGCGTCCGGCCGACATGCTCGCGGGCCAATCGCAGCATCGCGAGGCCGATCGTGGCGGCGATCGCGAAGACCAACAGTTGCAGGAACAACATCGGACACGACCTTTCGCCTGGCGGGGCTTCGGTGACGTCACCCTGGGGGACACCAGGACCTCCGCCGGGCGACGCTCCGGCCGCTGCCGTGCTTGCAGTCAACCACGGGGCCGGTGTATTGGCAACTGTGGTTATCGACATCCACTGAGCAAGCTCGAGAATGACGCCGTCAAGCGCCCCTCGCCGCACGTCCTCCACCAGCTGAGCGAAGCCCTGGCCCTGCGGTATGCCGACCTCAAGTACCTCGCCTGGTATCGCGCCCGACGGCGATCGGGTCGTGGCGCGGATCGCGCGACCTGAGCTGGGAGCCACTCGCGATCGGCGATGGGGGCGAGGCGCGACGGAGATGCGACGTCCGAGTCGCCTGGCGCCGCGAGTACGCGGAGCGGTGGGTATCATCGACACGTTCCCACGTGGAGGCGACGGCAGGCCGGATCAGGCCATGCCCTGAGAACGGATGATGAGATCGAACCAGCCCGTCCGAGACCCGCTCGGCCGCGATCGCCGACGGGTTCGCCCGCAGGCGGAGCTCGATGAGCCGATCGTCGCGGAGCTCTTCAGCGTGGAGCGGCTGGAGCAGCACGCGCAGACTCTCGCCGCCGCCCAGACGGTCACTGCCACGCCCCGTCGGGGGCACGCCGTCCGGCCCCGCATCGCCGAGAACGGCCGCGTCCTGGTGGAGTCGTATCGCATCCTCGCCCGGGCGATCAAGGACGAACGTTCCATCACCCCGGCCGCCGAATGGCTCGTCGACAACTTCCACATCGTCGACGAGCAGCTCCGTGAGATCCGCGACGACCTGCCCCCGGACTACTACCGCGAGCTTCCCAAGCTGGCCGAGGGCCATCTCGCGGGCTACCCGCGGGTCCTCGGTCTGGCCTGGGCCTACGTCGCGCACACGGACAGCCGCCTGGACCCGGAGAGCCTGCGGCGCATGGTGCACGCCTATCAGGAGGTGCAGCCGCTGACGATCGGCGAGCTCTGGGCGATCGCGATCAGCCTCCGGATCCTCCTCGTCGACAACCTCCGCCGCGTCGCGGAGGAGATCGTACGCAGCCGGGCGGCGCGCCAGAAGGCGGACGAGCTCGCCGACGGCCTGCTCGGCCTCGGTACGGACAGCCCGGAGGTCGCGGCGGCATCGCTGCGTCGGCTCTCGCGTGCGGCGCTCCCGACGGCCGCCCGTGTCCAGCTCTTCCAGCGCCTGCGTGATCAGGACCCTGCGGTCACGCCCGCTCTCCGCTGGCTCGAACAGCTCCTCGCGGCGCAGGGGACCACCGCCGAGGAGGTGGTCCGTCTCGAGCACCAGCGCCAGGCGACGATGAACGTCACGGTCCGCAACGTGATCACGAGCATGCGCCTCATCTCGTGGTTCGACTGGGCCAAGTTCGTCGAAAGCGTGAGCCTGGTCGACGAGGTCCTTCGGGCAGGAAGTCCGTTCGGGGAGATGGACTTCGCGACTCGAGATCGCTACCGGCACGCCATCGAGGAGCTGGCCCGGGGTTCGCGCCTGACCGAGGTCGAGGTCGCCCGGAAGGCCGCGGCCCTGGCGGACGCCCCGCCCTCGACTGATGACGTCGAGGCGTCCCCGCCAGCGGGCCGTCGAGATCCCGGCTACTTCCTTGTCTCCGACGGCCGCTTCGCGTTCGAGCGTGCTCTCGGCGTTCGGGTGCCATTGGCGGGCCGGCTGAGGCGTGCCTACGTGCGGCACGCCACGAGTCGCTACGTCGGTACGTTCGCGCTCGTCGCGGGGCTCATCCTCGCCATACCTGTCCTCCTGTCCGGCGATCGTGGCGCCACGGGTGGGGGCATCCTCGTCGTCGCGATCCTCGCGCTCGGCCCGGCCTCCGACCTCGCGATGGCCCTCGTCAACCGGGAGGTCACCCGGGTCCTGGGCCCGAGACCGCTGCCCCGGCTCGATCTTGACGACGGCGTGCCGTCCGGGCTGCGGACGCTCGTCGTCGTGCCGACGCTCCTCACAAGCGAGGCGGATGTGGAAGCTCAGGTCGGCGGCCTGGAGGTCCACTACCTGGGGAACCGTGAGGGCGATCTCCGGTTCGCCCTGCTTTCGGACTGGCTCGACGCCCCGAGCGAGCGTGCCCCGGGCGACGACGAGCTGCTGGCGGCGACGGCGGCGGCGATCGATCGCCTCAACGAGCGCCACGGCGCGGCTCCCGGTGGAGGTGCCCGGTTCCTGCTCCTCCACCGGAAGCGACGCTGGAACGAGGCCCAGGGCTGCTGGATGGGCTGGGAGCGCAAGCGCGGCAAGCTTCACGAGCTGAACGCCCTGCTCCGCGGCTCTGCGACGACGAGCATCCTCACCACCGGGCGGGCCGCGTCGACCCCGCCGACGGACGTGCGCTACGTGGTCACGCTCGACGCCGACACGCGGCTGCCCCGGGGCGCGGTGGGGCGCCTCGTCGGGACGATCGCCCATCCGCTCAACCAGGCGACGTTCGATCCCCGGGCAGGCCGGGTGACCCACGGCTACGGCGTGCTCCAGCCACGGATCACCTCGACCCTCCCGGCCGAGCACGAGGCATCGATCTTCCAGCGGATCTACTCCGGATCGGCCGGGATCGACCCCTATGCATCGGCGGTTTCCGACGTCTACCAGGACCTGTTCGGCGAAGGGAGCTTCACCGGCAAGGGGATCTACGACCTCGACGCCTTCGCCGCGGCGATGGCGGAGCGGGTGCCCGAGAACGCGCTCCTCAGCCATGACCTGTTCGAGGGCGTCTTCGCCCGGGCCGGACTGGTGACCGATGTCGAGCTGTTCGATGAATTTCCTTCCAACTACCTCGTCTCGGCGGCCCGCCAGCACCGCTGGGCGCGGGGCGACTGGCAGCTCCTGCCGTGGATCCTTGGTCGAGCCCGCGACGCGACGGGCCGGTCGAGCCGCCGATCCATGCCCGGCATCGCGCGCTGGAAGATGATCGACAACCTGCGCCGGACTATGTCCGCCCCGCTCACACTGGCCACGCTCGTCGCGGCCTGGACACTCCCGTCGGTCTCGGCCGTCCTGTGGACCTCGTTCGTTCTCGCCTCGGTCATCCTCCCCGCGGCGCTGCCCGTCCTCGCGGGACTGCTGCCACGACGGAAGGGCATCTCCAAGCGCAGCCACCTGCGAGCCGTGGGCGCGGACCTCACGCTCGCCGCGGCTCACGTGGGCGTCGGCCTCACGCTCCTCGCGCATCAGGCCTGGCTCATGGTCGACGCGATCGTGCGGACCCTGGTGCGGCTCTATGTCACGCGGCGGAACCTCCTTGAATGGACGACCGCCGCACAGGCGAAGGCGAGCAACGACCTCGACCTCGCGGGGTTCTATCGCCAGATGGCGGGCGGTGTCGCGATCGCGGCCGCCACCGCGGTCCTCGTCCTCGCGATGAAGCCGGGGGCGCTCTGGATCGCCGCGCCGTTCGTCCTCTTGTGGCTGATCTCGCCCCTCGTCGCCCGATGGATCAGCCGACCATCCCCGGACTCGGCTGCGGAGCAGCTCTCTTCCGGCGACATCCAGGCCCTCCGCCTGACCGCCCGCCGGACCTGGCGATTCTTCGAGGCCTTCGTGGGCCCGGAGGACCACGGGCTGCCACCCGACAATTTCCAGGACGATCCCAGCCCGGTCGTCGCGCATCGGACCTCGCCGACGAACATCGGGATGTACCTGCTGGCGACCGTTACGGCTCGCGACTTCGGGTGGATCGGGACGCTCGAGATGGTGGAGCGCCTGGAGGTGACGCTCGCGACTGTCAGGAGTCTCGACCGCTTTCGGGGGCACCTGTATAACTGGTACGACACGCGTGACCTGCGCCAGCTCGAGCCGGCGTACGTGTCCTCGGTGGACAGTGGCAACCTCGCCGGCCATCTCCTCGTGCTGTCCAACGCCTGCCGCCAGATGATCGACCAGCCGCTTCCGGTGGCGGCGGCGCTGGCCGGGATCGGTGACGCGATCGCGCTGACCCGGGAGGCCGCCGGCGCGGTCGTCGACGACCGCAGAAGTCAGACGCTCACCCAGCGGAACCTCGACGAAGCCCTCGAGCCGCCTGCAGGGGCGAGTGCCGCCGTCCCCACGACGCCCGAGGCCTGGGTGACCCGCCTGGGCGAGCTCGCCGCGCACACCCGGACGCTGTCGGACGTTGCCGCGGCGCTCACCGCAGAGCGTGGAGCGGGAGCGAATGGCGAGCTCGCGACGTGGGCCGAGGCAGCGCGGCTGGCCGTGAGCAGCCACGCTCGCGACCTCGCGCTGCTCCAGCCTCCTCCGCTCCAACCCTCCGTGCGATCGTCGGCCATGCCGACGATCGCCGAGCTCTCCGATCCGCCGGTCAGCGACGCCGCCGCGAGTCCGCCGGCCGCGGCGGTGCTCGTTCGGCGGCTCCAGGCGATCGCCGACCAGGCCCAGCAGCTCTTTCGCGAGACCGACTTCGGCTTCCTCTTCGACCCCACCCGCAAGCTCTTCTCGATCGGGTTCCGGGTCCGGGACGGCACGCTGGATCCGAGCTACTACGACCTCCTCGCCTCGGAGGCCCGCCTCGCCAGCTTTCTCGCCATCGCCAAGGGGGATGTCGCCCCGGAGCACTGGTTCCGGCTCGGTCGCGCCCTGACGCCGGTCGGCCGTGGATCCGCCCTCATCTCGTGGTCCGGGTCCATGTTCGAGTACCTCATGCCCGTCCTCGTGATGCGCGCTCCCGCCCTCAGCCTGCTCGACCACACGTACCGGCTCGTGGTCGCCCGCCAGATGAGCTACGCCGCCGAGCTCGGCGTCCCCTGGGGCATCTCCGAGTCGGCCTTCAACGCGCGCGACCTCGGCCAGACGTACCAGTACTCGAGCTTCGGCGTGCCCGGCCTCGGGCTGAAGCGCGGCCTGAGTGAGGATGTCGTCGTCGCCCCGTACGCGACCGCCCTCGGAGCGATGATCCAGCCCGAGGCCGCAGTCCGGAACTTCGCGCGGTTGGAGCGCGCCGGAGCGCTCGGACCCTTCGGTTTTCGCGAGGCGCTCGACTACACGCCGCGCCGGCTGCCCGAAGGGGAGTCGGTCGCGATCGTGAAGAGCTACATGGCCCACCACCAGGGGATGGCGCTGGTGGCCCTCGGCAACGTCCTCAACGACCGCGCGATGGTGGAGCGCTTCCATGCCGACCCGATCGTCGAGGCGACGGAGCTGCTGCTCCAGGAGCGGATGCCGCGCGATGTGCTCGTGGCCCGCCCACGTGCCGAAGAGGTCAAGAGTGCCGCCGACGTGCGCGACCTCGTGCCGCCGGTCCTCCGTCGCTTCACCTCGCCCCATGACGCGATCCCGCGCACGCATGTGCTGTCGAACGGGCGCTACGCGGTCATGGTGACCGCGGCCGGATCCGGCTACAGCCGCTGGCGCGACGTGGCGGTCACCCGCTGGCGCGAGGACGTGACGCGCGACTCGTGGGGCAGCTACCTCTTCCTGCGCGACATGCACAGCGGGGTGGTGTGGTCGGCGGGTCATCAGCCAAGCGGCACCGAAGCGGACAGCTACGAGGTCACGTACGCGGAGGACCACGCCGAGTTCTCCCGCCGCGACGGCTCGATCGCGACGAGCCTGACCATCGTCGTGTCCGCCGAGCACGACGCGGAGATCCGCCGCGTGTCGCTGACCAATCTCGGCTCGCACAGTCGCGAGATCGAGCTGACGTCCTATGCGGAGATCGCACTCGCACCGCAGGCGGCCGATGTCGCTCACCCGGCCTTCCAGAACCTCTTCGTGGAGACCGAATTCGCCCCCGAGATCGGTGCCCTCCTCGCGACGCGTCGTCCACGATCCAGGGACGAGCAGCCGATCTGGGCCGCCCATGTCGCGGCGGTCGAGGGGGAGGCTGGCGGGGTCATCCAGTACGAAACGGATCGCGCCCGCTTCCTCGGCCGGGGCCGGGCGGTCCGCTCGCCGGTCGCGGTCATCGACGGGCGTCCGCTCTCGAACACGGTGGGAGCGGTGCTGGATCCGATCTTCAGCCTCCGCTGTCGGGTCCGGCTCGACCCCGGCGCGACGGCCCACGCGATCTACTCCACGGTCGTCGCCGAATCGCGCGACCAGGTCCTGGACCTGGCCGACAAGTACCGAGAGGCGGCCACCTTCGAACGCGCCGCGACCCTGGCCTGGACGCAGGCGCAGGTCCAGCTCCATCACCTCGGGATCGAGTCCGACGAGGCCCACCTCTTCCAGCGGCTGGCCAACCGGATCCTCTACTCGGACCCGTCGCTGCGGCCACCCGCAGGCCTGCTGGCCAGCAACGAGCGGGGAGCACCCGGCCTGTGGGCCCACGGCATCTCGGGCGACCTGCCGATCGTCCTGGTGCGGATCGACGAAGCCGAGGACCTTGACATCGTCCGGCAGCTCCTCCGCGCACACGAGTACTGGCGGCTGAAACTCATCGACGTCGACCTCGTGATCCTCAACGAGCATGGCGCCACCTACGCACAGAGCCTCCACGATTCGCTCGAGACCCTGGTCCGGACGAGCCAGTCCATCCTCGTCCACGACGGCCATGCGGGCCGCGGCGGGGTGTACATCCTCCGCGGCGACCAGCTGTCCGCGGAGGACCGCACGCTCCTCCAGACCGCCGCCCGGGCCGTCCTGCTGAGCCGACGAGGCAGCCTCGCCGATCAGGTCATCCGCCTCGAACGTCCCGAGCGGATCGCGCGGCCCGCGCCTCCTCCCGCAGCGCCGCCTGGTTCGCGGGAGACGTCGAGCGATGCGTCCGCGCCGCGTCCGGAGCTCGAGTTCTTCAATGGACTCGGTGGCTTCGCCGAACGGGGGCGTGAGTACGTGGCGATCCTCGGCCCCGGACAATCCACTCCGGCGCCCTGGTCGAATGTGATCGCCAACACGTCATTCGGCTTCCTGGTCTCCGAGTCGGGGTCGGGCTACACCTGGGCCGGGAACAGCCGCGAGAACCAGCTCACCCCCTGGTCCAACGACCCCGTCAGCGACCCGGTGAGCGAGGCGATCTACGTCCGGGATGACGACAATGGCGAGCTGTGGGGTCCGACGATCCTGCCGATCCGCCGCGAGGCATCGACGTACGTCGCCCGTCACGGTGCCGGATACAGCCGCTTCGAGCACCTGCACGACGGCATCCAACTCGACCTCGTCCAGTTCGTGCCGCCCGACGACCCCCTGAAGATCTCCGTGCTGACCATCGAGAACCGATCCGGTCGCTCCAGGCGCCTGTCCGTGACCGCCTACGCCGAGTGGGTGCTCGGCACCTCGCGCGGGGCCAGCGCGCCCGGGATCGTCACCGCGCTGGAGCCGGAGACCCGGGCGCTCCTCGTGCGCAACCCGTGGAATACCGAATTCGGCGGCCGGGTCGCCTTCCTCGACCTTGGCGGACGGCAGACGGCGTGGACGGCGGATCGGACCGAATTCCTCGGCCGCAATGGCGCTCCGGACCGGCCGGCCGCGATGGACCGCGGTCACCGTCTCCAGGGAGCCACCGGTGCCGGCATGGATCCGTGCGCCGCCCTGCAGACGAGCTTCGAGCTCGCCGCCGGGGCGCGGACCCAGGTGCTCGTGCTCCTCGGCGAGGCGGACGACGCCGCGGCGGCGGCCAACCTCATCCAGCGCGGGCGAAGGGCCGACCATGAGGCGACGCTGCGCGACGTGGTGCGCCGCTGGGACGATACCCTGGGCACCGTCCAGGTGCGGACGCCGGACCGCTCGATGGACATCATGCTCAACGACTGGCTCATCTACCAGACGCTCGCGTGCCGGCTGTGGGCGAGGACGGCGTTCTACCAGGCTGGCGGCGCCTACGGGTTCCGGGACCAGCTCCAGGACGTCATCGCCCTCGTGACCTCGAGGCGCGAGCTCACCCGGGAACACCTCCTGCGAGCCGCGGCACATCAGTTCGCCGAAGGTGATGTCCAGCACTGGTGGCATCCGCCATCGGGTCGAGGCGTCCGCACCCGGATCTCGGACGATCGGCTCTGGCTGCCGTACGCGGTGGATCGCTACCTTGCGGTCACGGGCGACACGGCGGTCCTCGACGAGACCGTCCCGTACATCGATGGGCCGGAGCTGCGGCCGGACCAGACGGACGCCTACTTCCAGCCGGAACGCTCATCGGCGTCGGCTTCGCTGTTGGAGCACTGTGCGGGGGCTCTCGACCGGAGCCTAGCGCTCGGCGTGCACGGATTGCCGCTCATCGGGTCGGGTGACTGGAACGACGGCATGAATCGGGTGGGCCGTGAGGGCCGCGGCGAGAGCGTCTGGCTGGGCTGGTTCCTGCACACGGCCCTGGCCGGCTTCGTGCCGATCGCGGAGGCCCGCGGTGAGCGTCCTCGTGCGGAGCGCTGGCGCGCCCACATGAAGGCGCTCCGGCGGGCCCTCGAGCGCCACGGCTGGGACGGCGACTGGTATCGCCGAGCGTTCTTCGACGATGGCACACCGCTCGGCTCCGCGATGAACGCCGAGTGCCGGATCGACTCGATCGCCCAATCGTGGAGCGTCCTGTCGGGAGCAGCCAATCCTCCCCACGCCGAGCGGGCGATGGCCGCGGTCGAGGAATTCCTCGTTCGACGTGGCGATGGTCTCGTTCTCCTGTTCACTCCGCCGTTCGATCATTCCGACGTCGATCCGGGCTACGTCAAGGGGTATCTGCCGGGCATCCGGGAGAACGGCGGCCAGTACACCCACGGGGCGATCTGGTCGGTCCTCGCCTTCGCCGCCCTGGGCGACGGAGACAAGGCGGGCGAACTGTTCTCCATCCTGAACCCGATCAACCACGCCAGCACCCGGGCCGGGGTCCATCGGTACAGGGTGGAACCCTACGTCATGGCGGCCGACGTCTACACCGAACCGCCGCATGTCGGTCGCGGCGGCTGGACCTGGTACACCGGGTCGGCGGGCTGGATGTACCAGGCCGGTGTCGAATGGATCCTGGGATTCCGGCTGCGCGGAACGACGCTCCTGCTCGATCCCTGCATCCCCCGCGCGTGGCCGCACTACGAGATCGACTTCCGCTATCACTCCGCACGGTACGAGATCGTCGTGGAGAACCCGCAGGGGGTCAGCCGCGGGGTGGCGTCGGCGGAGCTCGACGGACTCGTACTGAGCGCAGGCGGCGCCGCGATCCCGCTCGTGGACGACGGCGCCACGCACCGGGTCCGGGTCGTGCTTGGCTAGCCCGAACTTCCAACGCCCGGTGGGCACATTCGAGCACGAGAGCGGCTGGTG
>JADMIG010000023.1 GCA_015478725.1 Chloroflexota bacterium
GCGGACGTCCGGCGGGTCCTCGGCCTGGCCGCGGCCCTGCCGGGGCTCCAGCGGTTCGACCTCACGACGAACTTCCGCTCCCCCGCGCCGGTCGTGGAGCGGGCCGTCCGTCTCGTCGCCCACAACCGGGAGCGCTTCCCGAAGGTCGTGACGGCCCGACCGGACGCGGCCGGACGGCTCATCCTCGCACCCGACCCGGCGGACGAGCCGGTCCGCGTGGGCCGCATCATTGACTCGTGGCCCACCGATGACGGGACGACGGCAATCCTCGCCCGGACGAACCGCGAGCTCCTGCCCGCGCTCATGGTCGCCCTCGACCGGGACCTTCCGTTCCGGGCGGAACGACTCGAGACGCCGCTCGACGACGAGCGTCTCGATGCGCTCCTCGACGAGCTCGTCGAGACGGACGAACGCGTGCCGCTCCTCATCCGCGTCGGGTCGATCCGAGACCGCGAACGATCACGCGAGGCGGATGGCGGGAGACTCGCCGACGCGCTGCTCGCGGCAGCACCGCCGTACACGAGCGGCTCGTCGTTCGCTGCCGCCGTCCGCCACCGCCGCGACCGCCTCGTCGCTCTCCGCCGCGACGACGCGCGCCTCACCCTCGCCACGGCGCACGCGACGAAGGGTCTCGAGTTCGACGACGTGGCGGTCGTCGGGATGGAGGCCGCCCGATTCCCGAGCGCGCGGGCGATCGCGGAGGCGGCCGATCCGGTCCGCGCCCTCGAGGAGGAGCGACGCCTCGCGTATGTCGCCTGGACGCGGGCGCGGCGCTCCCTGACGATCAGCTACGACCCCGGATCCCCGTCGCCGTTCCTCAGCGAGGCGTTCGGCGAGCTACCGGATGGCAGCCCGGTCAGCCTTCCGCGCCGTCCGCCGCCGCGCCCCCGCCGAGGCGGATGACGAACCGCGTGAAGAGCGCCGCCCCGGTGAGGCCGAAGAGCGCGAGGCTGAGCTCGATGATCGGCCAGGCCCACGGGTTCACGTTCCCGGCTCCGTCGCTCGCCGACAGTGCGCCGGGGATCCAGCCGAACCCGCCGATCGCGTTCCACGAGTCGACCTGGTCGTGTGCCTCCAGACCGAAGATCTGGGGAACGATGTAGAGGATCGAGGCGATCACGAGCAGGGCGCTCACCCGCTGGAAGGCCCGCGGATCGTCATCCGAGTCGCGGGTGAGCTTGATCGTCAGCGCCCAGAAGAGCACGACGGTCGCGAGCGGTGCCGTGATCGGCAGGCCGAGTCCGATGTAGAGGTTCGGCATGAGGAAGACGGTGCTGAGCGCGAGGGTGATGACCATGAGGCCGTCGCGGATGAGCACATACGACAACCACCAGACATCGCCCCCGAACCGCAGGGTGAGCGTGCCGAGAAAGCGCACGATGTACGGTCGGGCGAAATGGAGCACGAGGGTGAATGCCCAGAGGATCGGCAGGATGGCGGCGATCGAGAGGACGAGCCAGGCGGAGCCGCCCGTCGTCAGGGCGGTGGCGAGCTGGTCGGCGGTCATCGCGCGTCCTCCCCGGTCGTCCCGGCGGTCGGCCGCCGGACGGATGTCTGGCGGAGGTTGTAGGTGACGGCGACGAGGGCGAGGATGCCCACGAGGATCGCCGAGAGGTAGGCGAGCGGGAACGCCCAGGTCGGGTTCTGCGAGGTCACGAAGATCGCAGCAAGCTGGTTGCCGGCATCGGTCCCGACGGTCGTCACCTGGACGCCGAGGAGGTAGGGGACGATGTACAGGCTCGCCCCGATCCCGAGGAGGAAAGTCTGGATCCGGAACCAGCGGAGATCCGCGTCGCCCCGGGTCATGAGCTTGATGAGGAGGACGGCGAACGCGCTCACGGCCGCCAGGCCGCCGGTGATCGGCAGGTTCTGCTTTCCGATGACGTCCGGGTAGAAGAAGATGAAGCTGCCGAGGAAGACCTGGACGACGAGGAGATCGCGGAGCGCCACGTAGACGATCCACCACAGGTCCGCGCCGAGCCGGAGGCTGAACTTCCGGAGGTTCGCGACCATGTACGGCCGAGCGAGATGGAGTGCCACGACGAGGAGCCAGAGCACGACCAGCGCCGCCGCGATCGTCCCCTCGACGAAGCTCTCTCCCGCGGCGAAGAACCCCGAGACCTGATCCGGTGTCACCGAGCACCTCCTGTCACGGGCGCGCCGATCGACGCACCTCCCTGTCCCATCGTCACTGCCATGTCCGGCCGGGGACCGCGGCCGGCGATCACCGTGACCGTCGGACAACCCGCGATCACGTCACACCGGAAGCACCGCGCCGCCTCGTGGCGAGCGGTCGCCTCGTCGAAGCCGAGCTGGTTCGCCCGGAAGGTGTCCACGGCGACGGCCGGCAGCGGTGCACGTGCCCGCGGCCGGACGCCGAGGTCGAGCTCGAGCCGCCGCTCGCGGGCCGTCGCGTGACGGACGACGCGCAGGATCTCCGCCTCTGGATCCGCGGCTCCGGAGAGGTAACCGTGGATCGATGCGGCGGCGTGCCGTCCGGCGGCGACCGCGTCGATGATCGTCTTCGGGCCGGAGACGACGTCGCCGCCGGCGAAGACGCCCGGGCGGCCCGTCGCGAACGTCCCCGGGTCCGCGACGATCCCCGCCCAGTCGCTGATCCCGATCCCCGCGCCCTCCGGGAGGATCGACGGGTCGGGCTCTTCGCCGACCGCGACGAGGATGGTCGACACCGGGAACTCGATCTCGCCGCCGGGGATCGGTTCGAAGACGACCCGACCGCGTTCCAGGCGCTCGGTCGCCCGCTGACGGAGGCCGCGGACCGCGATCGCCCGACCGTCCGTCCCGAGGACCTTCGTCACGGCGATCGCCTCGACGATCTCGATCCCCTCGCGCTCGGCCGCCTCGACCTCCTCGGGCTGGGCCGGCATCTCCGCCCGACCGCGCCGGTAGAGGACGGTGACGGTCTCCGCGCCGCTCCGCTGCGCCGACCGTGCCGCGTCCATCGCGGTGCTCCCGCCGCCGACGACGACGACCGGTCCCGCGAGCCGCGGTCCGGCGCCAAGGTTGACGTCGCGGAGGAAGCGGGTCGCCGGGATGACCCCGGCGAGATCGTCGCCCGGGACATCGAGACGACGGCTCTTCGAGGCTCCGGTCGCGAGGAAGACCGCGCGATAACCGTCCGACTCGAGGCTCGCCAGGGATAGATCCCGCCCCATGGCCTGGTCGAGCCGGAGCTCGACGCCGAGGCTGAGGATCCGGTCGATCTCCGCCCGCAGGACCTCCCGCGGCAACCGGTACTCGGGGATGCCGATCGCCATCATGCCTCCCGGCACGGGCATCGCCTCGAAGACGGTCACCGGGTAGCCGAGGCGGGCGAGGTAGTACGCCGCCGACATGCCGGCCGGTCCGCCACCCACGATCGCGACCGGGGTGGACCGGCGCATGGCCGGCGGGGCCGCGGTGGGCAGCTGGCCGTGCTCGACGGCGAACCGCTTGAGGGTCCGGATGGCGATCGCCTCGTCGAGGGTGCCGCGGCGGCAGGCGGCCTCGCACGGCGCCGTGCAGATCCAGCCGCAGACGGACGGGAATGGGTTCACCTCGGCGCTCACCGCGTATGCGTCGTCGTAGCGGCCCGCGGCGATCATGCCGACGTAGCGGCCGGCGTCCGTTCCCGCCGGGCAGGCGACCTGGCAGGGCGCTCGATCGTCCACCGCCGGATCGTGCGAGCGGGTGGTGAACGCGCCACCCCAGGGGGTCGGATGGTCGGGCTTGAGCACCTCGCGGGTCACCGCCGAGAGCGGGATCCAGGCGTCCCCCGCCGCCCGTGCCGCCGGGCGCTCGATGGGACCCTGCCGCGGCGCGAGTGACGTGGGGCCTGCAGCCGTCGCGAGCGTGATGACGTGGACCGGACACTCGTCGACGCAGACGTGACAACCGACGCACTCGCCGACCTGGACCGGGTGCTCCATGAGCCACGGGATCGGAGCCAGGCCTTCGACGCCGGTCCGCTCCGGTCGGGTCATGTCAAGGGCTTCCACGGGACACACGTCCATGCAGATGCCGCAGTTGATGCAGTTCCCGTGGTCAATGTCGATCCGGTAGCCCATCGTCTCCTCCGACCGGTTGATCTTCGGACTGTGGCGGATGGGCCATCGGCGGGGCATGGGCCGACCGTCCCGGATCGAGGGGCCGCTCGGCCCGCCCGTGGATGGGGAACGGGACGGTGCCGACGCCCGAGCGATCGCCCGATCGATCGGGAGCGGTGGATCTCAGGCGCGGCGGTCGTGCACGGCGAGCACGCGCCCGAGCGCGTCGAGGGCGTCGCGGAACGGGAGGGTCAGCTCATCCGGCAGGGCGTCACGGATCGAGTCCTTCGGCCCGAACGCCGCCCGCGCCCGGGCGGCGGTCCTCCGCAGCGCGGCCGGCGCCTCGTCACGAAGCCGGTCCGGCAGCGGCGAGAGGAACCGCGCCCAACGCTCCGAACCGGAAGCCCTGGCCGCCGCGAGGAGCCGATCGGCGTGACGAGCGGCGGCGAGCGCCGCCGCATCGATCTCGGGCAGCTCGTGGCGAGCTGGCCCGCCGCTCGCCCGAGGCACCGTCACGCAGAACTCCGGGCGACGCACCGGCAGCGCCGACGGACCATCGCGGCGTCAGGCGTCGAAGCGACGGCTCGTCGTGGGATCCGGCCGCGGCAGCGATCCGGACCCGGCAGGCCCGGCTCCGCTCCCCTCCTCCGTCCGGGCGATCGCGAGCGGGAGCCGCTTCCGTTCCGATCCGTTGATGAGGACCCGGAACGAGTACTCGCCGGGCGCGGGGAAGGTGAGATTCCAGAGATCGACCGCGAACGTGACCGTCGTGTCGTGGCCGTCACCCCCGGCGAACGCGACGTTCGCGATGGCGGGCGGTGCGACCTCCGCGCCGTCCGGACCGAGGCAGACGATCCGGACCTCATGCTCGTGACCGAACTCCGGGACCGTGATCGAGAGCGAGACGACGAGGGCGACGTGCGGGTGACGGAGGGGGAACCCCGGACCGCCGATCCGGCTGATCCCGCCACCGAGGACATGGAACTTCTGGCCGGGGGTCGTGTCCGCCGCATCGGCGAGGAAGGCGAAGTCGATGTCGGGCATGGACCGATGGTACCGGACGCGCTCAGCGCGCGGCCGCGGCGACGGCTACGATCGCTCCGGCGCGCCGCGACGAGCCGGCGAACGTCACATCGGAGAGGGGCACGAGTGGCTCACCGCGCAGGACGCGGGCGAGATATTCGCCGGTCGCCGAGCCCTCCGTCGCGGCGATCTCCTCGGGCGTTCCGGTGGCGATGATCCGGCCGCCGCGGAGGCCACCCTCCGGGCCGAGATCGATGATCCGGTCGGCGGTCTTGATGACGTCGAGATTGTGCTCGATGACGATCACGGTGTTGCCGCCGTCCACCAGCCGATGGAGGACCTCGAGCAGCTTCTCGACGTCGGCGAAGTGGAGGCCGGTCGTCGGCTCGTCGAGGACGTAGAGGGTTCGCCCGGTCGCCCGTCGTGACAGCTCGGTGGCGAGCTTCACCCGCTGCGCCTCGCCGCCGGACAGCGTGGTCGCCGGCTGGCCCAGGTGGACGTACCCGAGGCCCACGTCATCGAGCGTCCTGAGCCGGGACGCGACCGCCGGGACAGCGGCGAAGACGTCGAGCGCCTCGGCGATCGTCATCTCGAGCACGTCCGCGATCGAGCGGCCCTTGTAGTGGATCTCGAGCGCCTCGCGGTTGTAGCGGCGCCCGCCGCACACCTCGCACGGGACATAGACGTCCGGCAGGAACTGCATCTCGATCTTGAGGATCCCGTCACCCTTGCAGTTCTCGCAGCGACCGCCCTTGACGTTGAAGCTGAACCGTCCCGGGCCATAGCCGCGGACCCGCGATTCCGGGACACCGGCGAACAGTTCGCGGATGGGCGCGAAGAGCCCGGTGTACGTCGCGGGATTGCTCCGCGGCGTCCGGCCGATCGGGCTCTGGTCGATCTCGATGATCTTGTCGATGTGCTCCATCCCCTCGACCCGGTCATGGGCGCCCGGCTCATCGCGAGCGCCGTTGAGGTCCCGGGCGAGGGCACGGTAGAGGACGTCCGTGACGAGCGTGCTCTTGCCCGAGCCGGAGACGCCAGTGACGGCCACGAAGCAGCCGAGCGGGAACTCCGCGTCGACGCCACGGAGATTGTGTTCGCGCGCGCCGCGGACGGCGAGGACGTGCCCGTTCCCCGTCCGTCGCCGGGTCGGGATCGGGACGGAGCGGTCGCCGCGAAGGTAGGCGCCGGTGATCGAGCGAGGCTCCCCGAGCAGCGATTCGAGCGGGCCGTTCGCGACGATCTCGCCACCGTGCTCCCCGGCACCGGGTCCGATGTCGAGGATCCAGTCGGCGGTCCGGATCGTCTCCTCGTCGTGCTCGACGACCAGGACAGTGTTGCCGAGGTCGCGCAGCCGGGTCAGGGTCGCGATGAGCTTGGCGTTGTCCCGCTGGTGGAGGCCGATGGACGGTTCGTCGAGGATGTAGAGGACGCCCATGAGCGTCGTCCCGATCTGCGTCGCCAGGCGGATCCGCTGCGCCTCGCCACCGGACAGCGTGACGCTCGTCCGGTCCACGGTCAGGTAGTCGAGGCCGACGTCGACGAGGAAGCCGAGGCGGGCGGTGATCTCCTTGAGGACGAGCCGGGCGATCGTCCGCTCGCGGTCGGAGATGCGATCCGGCAGCACGGCGACCCAGGCGAGGGCGTCGAGCACCGACAGCGCCGCCACATCGCTGATGTTCCGGCCGCCGATGCGGACCGCCAGGGCCCCCGGCTGGAGCTTCTTCCCATCGCAGGTCGGACACGGCCGGCTCACCATGAACTTCTCGAGCTCGGTCTTGATGTACTCGGACTCCGTCTCCCGGTAGCGGCGCTCGAGATGGTTGACGAGACCCTCGAAGGTCGCCGTGTAGGTGTTCTCGCCCCGCTCGTGGCGATAGCCGATGACGACCCGCTCGTCGCGCGGGGCGTGGAGGAGATACTCGAGCGCCTCCGGCGGAAGGTCGCGGACCGGCACCTCGTAGTCCCAGCCGTGGGCACGGCAGATCGCCTCGATGATCCGCGATCGCCACGACTCTTCCATCGGGAGGCGGGCCCAGGGCGCAAGCGCGCCGTCGCGGAGGCTGCGGTCCCGATCCGGGATGAGGCGACCCGGGTCCACCTCGAGCCGCGTTCCAAGCCCGGTGCAGGCCGGACATGCACCATGCGGCGAGTTGAAGCTGAAGCTCCGCGGCTCGAGCTCCTCCATCGTGTAGCCGTCGTAGGGGCAGGTGAACCGCTCCGAGTAACGGCGCTCCGTGAACGGCGGCTCCTCGCCGTCCCGTGGCACGGGGGCGACGACGACGACGCCTTCACCGAGACGGAGCGCCGTCTCGATGCTGTCCGCCAGTCGGGCTGCATCCGGATCCGTCGGCGATCCTTCCGCGCCATCCTTCGACGGGTCGGGCGAGACGTGGCGGACGACGTAGCGGTCGACCACGACCTCGATCGAGTGACGCTTGTACCGGTCGAGCGGCTTCACCTCCGTCAGGTCCATGAGCTCGCCGTCCACCCGCACCCGGACGAAGCCCTGCCGGCGGGCGCTCTCGAAGACGCGGTCGCCCTCCGTCTTCCGATCCTTGACGAGCGGTCCGAGGACGAGGAGTCGCGTGCCGTCCGGCAGGGCGAGCACCTGATCGACGATCTGCTGGACCGTCTGACGCTCGATCTCGTGGCCGTTCGGACAGAACGGATGCCCGATCCGCGCGAACAGGAGCCGGAGGTGATCGTAGATCTCCGTGACCGTGCCGACGGTCGAGCGCGGGTTCCGGCTGGAGCCCTTCTGGTCGATCGAGATCGCCGGCGAGAGCCCGTCGATCTGGTCGACGTCCGGCTTCTCCATCTGACCGAGGAACTGCCGCGCATACGCGCTGAGACTCTCGACGTACCGGCGCTGACCCTCGGCGTAGATCGTGTCGAACGCGAGGCTCGACTTGCCGCTGCCGGAGAGGCCGGTGATGACGACGAGCCGATCGCGCGGGAAGGCGACCGTGACGTCCTTGAGGTTGTGTTCGCGTGCGCCGTGCACGACGATCTGATCCTGGGGCACGGCCCTAGTCTACGGCAGACCCGGCGGATAGAACAGACGTGCGATTCTGCTTCGCACCCTGACCGTCACCGGTCAGCGCCGCCGGCGGTGCGGCGATCGGGTCCCCGTCCGGTGGATGACATTCGGGGTCACCGTCCGATCCCACGTCGGCCGGTCGAGCCAGCGGGCCTGCCATCCCGCGTCCTCGTCGTGCTCGTCGCGGATCCCCGGGAGCCAGTCGGCCGCGGTGCCGTCGCCCGCCGACCCGTCCTCCGTGGCGGCATCGCCCTCGCCGCCCGTCGGCCCGAGCGTCGTGGCCGGCTCCTCGGCCGCCGGCAGGACCGTGACGGACGTCACCTCGAGCCGCGCAGCCGGACGGGATGCGGTCGAACCGGGCCTCGTCCCGCGAGCGGGTCCGCGGACCACCCGCTCGACCGCCCGGGCGACCTGCGCCGAGGCATCCTCCTCGAGGACCCGGAGCCGGATCGACTGGATCTCGTCGCGGAGGGCCACGGCGCGCTCGAACTCGAGCTGCTTCGCCGCCGACTTCATCTCGGCCTCCATCTGGGCGATGAGCCGCTCGACCTGGGCGCGGGTCGTCGCCGGGAGCTCGCCCGGCGCATGGGGCGACGAGCCCGGTCGGTAGACCTCCGTCCGCTCGGCGACGGCATGGAGCCGCTCGTTGATGTCGTGGATCTCCTTGCTGATCGTCGTCGGCTCGATCCCGTGCTCCCGGTTGTACGCCTCCTGGATCGCGCGACGGCGGTCCGTCTCGTCGATGGCCGCGCGCATCGAATCGGTGATCCTGTCGGCGTACATGACGACCCCGCCGGCCGTGTTCCGGGCAGCCCGACCGATCATCTGGATGAGCGACCACGAGCTTCGGAGGAAGCCCTCCTTGTCCGCGTCGAGGATCGCGACCAGGGTGACCTCCGGTAGATCGAGGCCCTCACGGAGGAGGTTGATGCCGACGAGGACGTCGAACACGCCGAGCCGGAGGTCGCGGAGGATCTGGACGCGTTCGAGCGTGTCGACCTCGCTGTGGAGATACTGGACCTTGATCCCGAGCTCGCGGAGATAGTCGGCGAGGTCCTCCGCCATCTTCTTCGTGAGCGTCGTCACGAGCGCCCGCTCGCCGCGTTCGGCTCTCGCCCGGATCTCCTCGAGGAGATCGTCGATCTGGCCGTCGGTCGGCCGGACCACGATCCGGGGGTCGACGACGCCGGTCGGCCTGATGAGCTGTTCGACGACCCGTTCGCTCCGTTCGAGCTCGTACGGCCCGGGCGTCGCGCTCATGTAGATGACCTGGTTGATGCTCGACTCGAACTCCTCGAAGGTGAGCGGCCGGTTGTCGAGCGCGGACGGCAGCCGGAAGCCGAAGTCGACGAGGATCTCCTTGCGCGTCCGATCGTTCTTGTACATGCCGACCACCTGCGGGATCGACATGTGGCTCTCGTCGACGACGAGGAGCCAGTCCGGTGGGAAGTAGTCAAGGAGCGTCCACGGCCGGCTGCCGGCGGACCGTCGCGACAGGTGTCGCGAGTAGTTCTCGACGCCCGAGCAGTAGCCGAGCTCGCGCATCATCTCGAGGTCGAATGTCGTCCGCTGCCGGAGTCGCGCGCCCTCGAGGATCCGGCCCGCCGCCTCCATCTCGCCGACGCGTGTCTCCATCTCCGCCTCGATGTCGACGAGGGCCTCGCCGAGCTTGTCCGCCGGGGTGACGAAGTGGGTGGCGGGATAGACGTTGATCTCCTTCCGTTCCGCGAGGAGCTCGCCGGTGAGCGGATCGAGTTCGCTGATCCGCTCCACCTCGTCACCGAAGAACTCGACCCGCACGAGTCGGTCCTCGGAGGCCGGCTGGAGCTCGAGCGTGTCGCCTCGAACGCGGAACCGGGCGCGCTGGATCGTGGCGTCGTTGCGCTGGTACTGGAGGTCGACGAGGTGGCGGAGCACCGCGTCGCGCCGATACTGACCGCCGACCCGGAGGCGGAGGACCGTCGCGCCGTAGTCCACCGGGGCGCCGAGACCGTAGATGCAGCTGACGGAGGCGACGATGATGACGTCCCGTCGCTCGAAGAGGGCGTGGGTCGCCGCGTGGCGCAGCTTGTCGATCTCGTCGTTGCGGCTCGAATCCTTCTCGATGTACGTGTCCGAGCGCGGGAGGTACGCCTCCGGCTGGTAGTAGTCGAAGTAGCTGACGAAGTACTCGACGGCGTTGTTCGGGAAGAACTCGCGGAACTCCGCGTAGAGCTGGGCGGCGAGCGTCTTGTTGTGGGCGAGCACGAGCGTGGGCCGCTTGTGGCGGGCGATCGCCTGAGCCACGGTGAACGTCTTCCCCGTCCCCGTGGCCCCCAGCAGCGTCTGGTGGCGAAGGCCTCGTCCGAGCCCGTCGACGAGCCGTTCGATGGCGGCTGGTTGGTCGCCGGTCGGGACGAAATCCGCGACGAGCTGGAAATCGGGCACGGTCGAACGATACCACTGCGGCACCCTCCGCTTGCGAACGGGCGTTCTATCTTCTGGCCCGGCCGCAGGCCCGCAGGGTCGGCGGACTCAGCGCCCCGGCGCCGCCAGCGCCTCCACGAACGCCGCCTCGACCGTCGCACGGACGGCCGCCGTCTCCCCCGACGTGTCGATCCGCCGCGTCGCGACCGGCACGAGGCGCTCGACGAGCCCGCGCTGTGACCGGATCCGCCGTTCCGCATCCGGCGCCGGGGTGCCGCGACCCGAGAGCCGCGCCCGCTGGCTGGCCTCGTCGCACTCGATGAGCCAGACCTCGTCACAGTCGGCCGCAAGTCCGCTGTCAAGGAGACCGATCGCCTCGACGACGACCGCCGGCGCGCCCGCGGCGTCCGCGGCGTCGAGTGCGGCGGCGATCCGCGGGCGGACGGCCGGCCGGACGATCGCCTCCAGATCGCGAAGGGCCGCCGGTTCGGCGAAGACGACGCGGGCGAGGGCGGACCGATCCACCCCGCCGTCGGCAGATTCGACCGCGCCGCCGAAGCGTTCGAGGATCGCTCGCTCGATCGGCGTGCCCGGCCCCGACACGGCACGAGCGACGGCATCCGCGTCGATGACGACCGCACCGAGGTCGCCGAGCCAGCGTCCGATCGTCGACTTGCCGCACCCGATCGGTCCGCTCAGGCCGATGCGCACGGCACGCGGCGCCGACGGATGCGATCCGCCACGGCGCGAGACGGTCACGGCGCGCGCTCCTCGAGCTCGAGCCACGCCTCCTCCGCGGCGGCGAGTGTCGACTCGACATCGGCGAGCTCCGAGGCGATCCGGCGGAGCTCGACGAAGTTCGCCTGGACGGACGGATCGCTCATCGCGAGCTCGAGGTGGCCCTTCCGGAGGCCCAGCCGCGTGAGGTCGCCGTCGATCGTCGATCGCTCTCGCCGGTATCGATCCTTCGACAGGCGCGACCGGATCGGCCTGCGGACCGGGGGCGCGGCCGGGACTGCCGCCGCGGACGCGCGGGAGGGGCCGGATTCCGCTGCCGATCGCTCCCGCGCGGCTGACCCGCGCAGGGGGGGCACGGCCCGACCGCCGTGGAGGCGCCGCTCCTCGGCCGCGGCCGCATCGCGGATCGTCCACCCCTCGCTCGCCGCCACGCGCCAGGCACGGTATCCACCGTCGAACGACACGGCCAGGCCATCGCCGACCACCCACAGCCGGTCGCAGATGGTCTCGAGCAACCGTCGATCGTGGCTCACGACGAGGATCGTCGCGGGCGAGTCGGCGAGGAATGACTCGATCGCCTCCCGAGCCGGGATGTCGAGATGGTTGGTCGGCTCGTCGAGGAGGAGGAGGTTCGATGGCATGATCCCGAGGAGGGCGAGCTCGAGCCGGGACCGCTCACCACCGGAGAGCGTGCGGACCTCCTTGAACACGTCCTCGTCGCGGAACAGGAACCGGGCGAGGTAACCGCGTGCCTCGCCGGCCGTGACGGGCAGTGCGTCGAGCAGCGCTTCGAGGACGGTGGCGCCGGGGATGGCCGCCTCGCGGAGCTGGGCAAGGTAGCCGAGCTGCGTCGCGTGGCCGAGGGCGAGGCCCCCGTCGAGGGGCGGCAGGTCGCCGGCGATCGTCCGGAGCAGCGTCGTCTTGCCGGCCCCGTTCGGGCCGACGATACCGATCCGTTCCCCTCGCGACGCGCTGAGCCACGGGGCGCGGGCGATCTCGACGGGCGCGCTTCCCTCGGTCCCGCGATCCTCGCCCGCGAGGCCATCCCCGCTCCGCGATGGGAGATACCCGACGACGAGTCCCTCGATGGTCAGAGCGGTCTCGCCGGACCGGCGCGGGCCGGCACCCGCGAGCGCGGTCGCCGGGATCCGGAGGCGCTTTCCGGTCCGCGGCGCATCCACCCGTGCCTCCTCGAGCCGCCCGAGGCGCGCCTCGTGCTCATGCATCTTGCTGAACTTCCGATGGCTCCGGTAGCGCTGGACGAGCTCACGCTCGCGTTCGATGTCCGACGCCTGACTCGCCACGTCCTTCGCCGCGCGCTCGTCGCGTTCGATGCGCTGGCGGTGGTAGGTGGACCAGTCGCCGCGGAACACCGTGAGGCGGCGATCTCGAAGCTCCCAGACCCGCGACACGGTCGCGTCGAGGAACGCCCGATCGTGCGACGCGACGAGGATCGCCCCGGAGCGCCGCCGAAGGTGCTCCTCGAGCCACTCGAGCGCCGCGATATCGAGGTGGTTCGTGGGTTCGTCGAGCAGCAGCAGGTCCGGATCAGCCACGACGAGGCGAGCGAGCGTCGCACGGGTCTGCTGGCCGCCGGACATCGCCACCGGCGGCCGCTCCCAGTCCGATCGGGCGAAGCCGAGGCCCGAGAGCGCCTCGTCGACACGCTGATCGAGCGTGTAGCCGCCGAGGGCCTCGTATGTGTGCTGGAGGTGCTCGTAGGCCGTCTCCGTCACCCGGTGATCGAGCTCCATGGCCCGGATCTCCCGTTCCATCCGTTCGAGATGAGCGGCCCCGGATCGGACCGCGGTGCGGATGTCGGGGGCGGCCATGAACGCGGCGTCGAAGTGCGACTCCTGGAGGAGGAACCCGAGCGCAAGGCCGCGCCGCCGGTGGACCTCGCCGTGGTCCGGTTCGTCGACCCCGGCGGCGATCCGGAGGAGCGTCGTCTTGCCGGCCCCGTTCGGACCGACGAGGCCGATCCGATCGCCGACGGCGATGGCAGCGCTCACCTCGTCGAGGATCGTGAACGTCCCGATCTCGCGGCCGACGGCGGACAGGCGGAGGAGCGACATCAGGGTTCCGCTCCCACGACCCGGCGCGCCGCGGCGCGCCGGGTGGCTGCCGCCCGTCGGGTCCGTTCGGTCCGCGCCCGCGCAGCCACCGCCCGCGCCTCTGCGCCGCTGAGCCCGAGCGGCACGGCATCGACCATCCCTCCGAGGTCGGTCCACCGGCCTCCCGAGCGATGACGGTGACCCGTCATGCCACGGAGCATGGCGCCCGCGCCCGCCTGGTCGACCGCCGGCAGTCGCTGGCACCACGAGCAGAAGTGCGTCGCCCGCCCCCCGACGACGATCCGGCGGATGTCGCGACCGCAGCGGGGACATGGCTCACCCGTCCGCTGGTACGCGACGAGGCGCTCCTGCATGCTCCCGTCCCCGTCCGGCGCGGTGTAATCGTCGATCGACGATCCGCGCCGTACGATCGCCTCGGCGAGGATCGCCCGGATCGCCGCGTGGAGGCGCCGCTCGTCTGCCGGGCGGAGCGACGATGCGCGCCGGAGCGGATGGAGTCGCGCCGTCCAGAGCGCCTCGTCCGCGTAGATGTTGCCGATCCCGGCCACGAACGACTGGTCGAGGAGGAGGGGCTTGAGCCGGCCGCGCCGCGCCCGGACGAGCCGGCGGAACCGGGCGACCGTGAACGACGGGTCGAGCGGTTCCGGACCAAGTCCCGCGAGCGCTCCGCCACCACCCTCGACGAGCGCACCGGTCTGCGGATCCCGATGGTGGACGCCCACCCGACCGAACTTGCGGATGTCGCGGAACCGGATCTCACGACCGTCCGCGAGCTCGAGCACGAGGCGGACATGCGGGTCGTCCGGGGCGACCGCCGGCACGACGAAGAGCTGGCCCGTCATCCTGAGATGGACGGACAGGACGACACCCCCGGCGAGCTCCACGAGGACGAGCTTCGCCCGTCGGCCGACGGCCTCGATGCGGCGGCCGACGACGGCCGCGGCGAAGACCTCCGCATCGCTGCCTCGGAGCGTGCGCGGCCAGGACGAGCGGACGCCGCCGATCGTCGCGCCCACGATCCGCGGCCCGAGATCGCGGGCGATCGTCTCGACCTCCGGAAGCTCAGGCATCGACGGGCGCCATCGCCTCCCAGTCGTCGCCGACCTTGATGTCGACGGTGAGCGGCACGTCGAGTGGCATCGCGCCCTCCATCGCCTCGCGGAGGACCGGCACGAGCGAGGTGACCTCCTCGCGCGGGACCTCGAGAAGGAGCTCGTCGTGGACCTGCAGGATGAGGCGGGCCGCGGATCCGCCCTCGCGGAGTCGGTCGGCGAGGCGGATCATGGCGAGCTTGATGATGTCGGCGGCGGTCCCCTGGATCGGCATGTTGATCGCCATCCGCTCGCCCGCGGCACGGAGCGTCGGGTTCCGGGCGGCGAGCTCGGGGATGTGTCGCTTGCGGCCGAGGAGGGTCGTGACGTAGCCCCGCTCGCGGGCCTGCTCCTTGATCGCGAGCATGTAGTAGCTGATCCCGGAATACGTCGCGAAGTAGGTGTTGATGAACGCCTGCGCCTCGTCCCGCGAGATCCCCGCCCGGCTCGACAGACCGAAGTCGCTCATCCCGTAGGCGATCCCGAAGTTCACCATCTTCGCCATCGACCGCTCATCCACGGTCACGTCGGCGGGATCCTTGTGGAGGACGCGGGCGGCGGTGTCGCGGTGGATGTCCGCCCCCCGGGCGAACGCTTCCCGGAGGTGCTCGTCGCCGCTGACGTGGGCGAGGATCCGGAGTTCGATCTGGGAATAGTCGGCGGCCACGAGGACGCGATCCGGCGAGCCCGCGACGAACGCCGCCCGGATGCGGCGGCCGAGCGGCGTCCGGATGGGGATGTTCTGGAGGTTCGGGTCGGACGACGAGAGCCTGCCGGTCGCCGCGACCGCCTGGTGAAAGGTCGTGTGGAGCCGCCCGTCGAGCGGGTCGATGAGCGACGGAAGGGCCTCGACGTACGTCGATCGGAGCTTCGTGTAGATCCGCCATTCGAGCAGCTTGTCGACCATCGGATGGGCCGCCCGAAGGTCCTCGAGGACCGACGCGTCGGTCGAGTAGCCCGTCTTCGTACGCCTGCCCCTGGGCAACCCGAGATCGCCGAACAGGACCTGCTCGAGCTGCTTCGGGCTGCCGAGGTTGAACTCGTGGCCGACGTCGAGGTAGATCTCCGCCTCGAGACGCGCGATCTCCGTCGCGAACTCGTCGGCGAGGGCCGCAAGACGGTCGCGGTCGAGCGCGACGCCAACGGCCTCCATCGCCGCGAGGATCGGGACGAGCGGCAGCTCGATGTCGCGGAACAGCCGATCGAGCCCCTGCCGAGCGAGGTCGGCCTCGAGCGGTCCTCGGGCCGCGATCGCAGACAGCGCCTCCAGCCCGGCGCGCGCGGCCGGAGCGAGCTCCGCTGACGGCGGAAGGATGAGGTCGAGACGCTCCGCGACGACGTCGGCGATCGTCTGGCTCCGCAGGCTGGCGTTGAGGAGATACGCGGCGATCTGCGTGTCGAACACCACGGCTCCGGCCCGGCGCCTCTCCTCGTCCGTCGAGCCGGCGACGAGGAGCGACTTCACTTCGTGGCCGACGAGCGGTGTGCCGGTCTCCTCGAGCAGGCGGCGCAGGGCACTCGATGCCGCGGCTCCCTCGGTGGCCACGACGCGCCCGTCGGCGCCGGCGACGGCGAGGGCGAGCGGCGTCTTCCGATACGGCCGGGCATCGTCGAGGACGATCGCGACGCCGACGGCTGGTTGCGTCGCGAGCCATGGCCCGAGCCCCGCCACGGCGTCCGCATCGACGATCGCGATCCGCCCCGGATCGGCGATCGCGCCCCGGAGCGCGTCGCCGGGAGCCTCCGGGGAGATCGCCTCGAGGGACGCCGCATCGACGATCCGTCGGACGGTCGCCACACTCGTCGCCGCTGCCGCGCCGCCGCCGAGGGCGTCGAAATCGAGCGACAGCTGCAGGCCGGGCCCCTCGCCGAGGAGCGAGCGGTTGCGTCCGGGCGAGCCGCCCGCCGAACCCGCGGTCGATCCGGAGGCGGCCCCCGTGCCGGCGCGGTCCGGCCCCCAGCCCGCAGGCCTGCCGGCCACCTGGGCGGCCGGGAAGGAACCGTCCGCGGTCGTCGCCCGGAGCGCCTGGACGGTCTCGTCGGCTCGTTCGCCCGAGAGTGCCGGGAGGCGTTCGATGAGCGTCCGGAACTCGTATTCGCGGAACAGCCGGATGACGGTCTCGCGGTCGTAGTCGCCGAGGCGCGCCGCGTCGAGGTCGAGGGACACGGGCAGGTCGCGGACGATCCGCATCAGCTCGCGCGACTCGAGCACCCGGTCGCGTGCCGTGAGGAGCGCTGCGCGGAGTTTCTCCGGGGTCACCTCGTCGATCCGCTCGTAGAGCGCGTCGAGGTCGCCGTGTGTGGCGATGAGCCTCGCCGCGGTCTTCTCGCCGACGCCGGGAACGCCGGGCACGTTGTCGGTCGAATCGCCCTTGAGCGCCTTGAAGTCGACGATCTGGGACGGCCGCAGGCCATAGCGCTCCTCGATCCTCGGCGGGTCGTAGATGACCGTGTTCTGGACGCCGGATCGGGTCGTCATGAGCCGCGTCCGGTCCGTGACGAGCTGGAGCATGTCCAGGTCGCCGGTGACGACCGTCGTGTCGAGGCCCCGCCGCTCCGCCTCCACGGTGAGCGTGCCGATGACGTCGTCCGCCTCGTAACCGGCCATCTCGTAGACGGGGATCCGCAGGGCGGCGACAACCTCGCGGACCTTCGGGAACTGGTCCCGGAGATCGTCCGGCATCCGCTGGCGGTTCGCCTTGTACTCGGCGAACCGCTCGTGGCGGAACGTCGGGCCGGAGAGATCGAAGGCCACCGCGACGTAGTCCGGGCGGATGTCCGCGAAGCCCCGAAGGACGATGCTGCAGAAGCCGAAGACCGCGTTGACGAGCTCGCCGCGCGAGGTCGTGAGCGGCGGCAGGGCGAAATATCCGCGGTAGATGAGCCCGTTGCCGTCGAGCAGCATCAGGCGGTCCATCGGCAGGCCTCGGGATGGATCGGACGTCGTGGGTTCGTCCGGCCAGTGTAGCCGGCAGCCGGGTCGCGTCCGGCGACGTGAGACCTGGGCTCCCGCTTGCACCGCGGAGTACCGTTGGTGTCCTGGACGGGGGCCCGCACGATCGCAGGAAGGACCCACGGCATGCCGAAATTCATGGACGTCCATCGCAGCATGAAGGGCATCACGCCAGAGGCGCTGAAGGAAGCGCACCAGGCAGATCTGGACATCCAGGGCGATGAAGGAGTCGACTTCCAGCGAGCCTGGGCCGATCCGGACAGCGGCATGGTCTTCTGCCTGGCCGAGGCGCCGAGCGCTGACGCCGTCCGACGCGTCCACGAGCGGGCTGGACACCCAGCCGACGACGTCTACGCAGTCCCCGTGGAGGTCTGACTCGCTGATCAGACGGTCGCGCGTCTCCGTATGACCGTGCCGACCAGCACGAGGAGGAGCCCGGCCAGCACGAGGACGCCCGACGCGACAGCCACGATCGCGCCCCAGTCCGGCGGGCGCACGGCGACGACACTGCCCGGAACCGGCTGCGAACCGGCGATCCCCCGCGACGCCGCCGCCTCGGGCACGGTCGCCGCGGAAGCCGCCGGAGCGCTCTTCGACGTCGGCACGGCGCTCGCGGCCGCGACGGGCCCACCCGGCACGGCGACGCCCGGGCGCGGTGGACTGGGTTCGACCGCGGCGCCGAGCGCGGGCGCCAGGGCGTCCGTCGGCATCGAGGGTACCGCCGCTGCGGCCGAGCCGGCGGCCCCCGCCCGATTCGTCGTCACGCCGCCCGTCGTCCCGAGGAACGTCGACCCGACGCCGGGGATCGTGGAGAAGAGCAGGCCCGCGAGACCGAGGGTCGCGAGCCCGACGCCGACCGGCCGCAGTGGCCAGCCGCCCCGGGCCAGGCCTCCGAGCATCCACCAGTGGTGGGAGCGGCGGAGTCGAGCGGCATCCGTCGTCGAGAGACGGAAGTCCCGCTCGCGCGGCGGCACCGGGAGCACGCTCGTCGCGATCGCGATCGAGCGGAGATCGGCGGCGAGCAGTGCGCAGTCCGGGCAGCCATCCACGAGCGCCGCGGCGGCGGCCAGATCGACGCCGGTGAGGTCGTCCGCGGCGTACGCCGCTATGACGATCCCGTCGTGGCGGTCGTGGGGACCGAGCGTACCCATGGGTCGGGAGGATCGGCTGCGCTCGCCGTGGTCGTCGCGGCTCGTCATCGGGTCGTGCATCGTCGGTTGGACGGCTTCATCCGCGGAACAGTTCCATGCGCCCCTCGAGGATGCCCCGGAGCGCGAGCCGGCCGCGGTGGATCCGCGACTTCACCGTGCCGAGCGAGACGCCGGTCATGGCGGCGATCTCGTGGTAGTCGAATCCCTGCACGTCGAAGAGGACGATCGCCGTCCGCTGGTCCGGGCCGATGCGTGACATCGCCTCCGCGAGCGCCCTCGATCGCTCGGCCAGCACGACGAGTCGCTCCGGATCCGCCTCCGGCCCCGTCGGTGGCTGCCACGAATCGTCCTCGAGCTCCGGGTACGGCTGGCTCGGTCGGCGCTTCCGGAGGCGCTGGGCGTCCATCGCGGCGTTCACGCAGATCCGGCTGAGCCAGCTCCGGACGCTCCCGCCGCGGAACGCGGCGAGGTTGCGGTAGGCCGAGAAGAACGCCTCCTGCACCGCGTCCGCGGCCTGGTCCGGATCCGGCACCATGCGGACGACGAGCGCCCAGAGCTGATCCTGGTAGCACGTCACGAGATCGTTGAACGCCTCGAGGTCGCCGTCGCGGGCACGCTCGATGAGGATGCGGTCGCGACGCTGGATCGGATCCTCGACCGTCGCCGAACCCTCGGCATCGGGGACCGCACCGGCGGCGGCGGGGCGAGGGTCGTCCACGGACGGGCGGCTCCTGCGGGCGGCAGGGATGAGGCGGACCGAATCTAGCATGGGGTGGGACCCGGGACGCTCCTTGCAGCGCGCCGGTTCCGGGCCCTCCGTCATCCTCGATCAGTCGGCGTCCAGAAGCTCGACCACGGGCGCCATCGCCTCGAGCGCGGCCAGTGTCGGTGGCCAGACCAGGACTTCGACAAGGGTGAAGCCACCGGCACGGAACGCCCGGAGGCCAGCGGCGATCTCCTCGGCCGAGCCACGCAAGGGTGCGCCGAACACCTCGGCCGAGCCGGTGACTGACGTCGGCTCCACGACGATGCCGGCTGACTTGCCGATCGTCGCGGGATCGCGGCCGACCTCGAGGCAGGCTGCCTCGAGTGCCGCGAGGCGCGGCCCGAACTCCTCGAAGTCGCTCCGCTCCTCGACGTACCAGCTCCAGATGTCGGCATGGAGCGCGGCCAGACGAAGCATCTTCGGACCCTTGGCGCCGATCATGATCGGGATCCGGCCGGGGCGAGGTCCGACCGGTCGGTGCTCCAGATCGCGCGCTGCGTGGAAAGCCCCCTCGAAGTCCGCCCGACCCTGTCGCAGGAGCGGGACGATGATCTCGACCGCCTCCGCGAACCGGCCGAAGACATGGTCCTCGGGCAACCCGAAGGCATGCGCCTGGTGACCGGCGTGCCCCGAGCCGAGGCCGAACACGAAGCGGCCCCCGCTGATCTCATCGAGCGTCTCGACGGCCTTCGCGGTGATCCCGGGATTCCGGTGGAGTGCGGAGAGGATCCATGTGCCGACCTTCACCCGCGAGGTCGCGGCCGCCACCGCGCCAGTCATCGCGACGCACTCCCACCACCCCTGCGTCTTGCCGTCCGGCGGGCGCCACAAGAGTTCGTCGGCCGTCCAGACCGTATCGAACCCGATCTCCTCGGCCCGCTGCGCGAGCTCACGGATCTCGACCCATCGCGGGGTCGCGCCGTCGACGAAGGGCTCTCCCATCGGGAGCACGAGACCGATCTCGAGCGTTCGCATGGAACCTCCGGCGAGCATGTGGGTGACGCCGAGTCTAGCCACCCGCCGCCTACACTTGCACTCGGCCCGGAGTGGCGGAATGGCATACGCAGCCGACTCAAAATCGGCCGCCCGCAAGGGCATGAGGGTTCGACTCCCTCCTCCGGGACCAAATCGCCGGGCGGACCGGCTTCAGCGGCCGTCGAAGGCGAGGACGGCCGGCAACGTGCGGGCGAGGATCGTGACGTCGAGCCGGAGTGACCAGCCGTCGATATAGGCGAGGTCGAGGCGGACCCAGCGGTCGACATCGTCGTCGTTGCGGGCGCTCACCTGCCACAGCCCGGTCAGGCCCGGCTTCACGCACAGCCGGCGGCGCTGCCACGGCTCGTACGCAGCCACCTCGGCTGGCAGCGCCGGCCGAGGCCCGACGAGGCTCATCTCGCCGCCGAGGATGTTCCAGAGCTGCGGGAGCTCGTCGAGGCTGGAGCGACGGAGGAACCGGCCGGTCCTCGTGAGTCGGGGGTCGTCGGTCAGCTTGAATCCCGGACCGCGGACCTCGTTCCGCGGAGCCACCTCGCCGAGCCGCCCCTCCGCGTCGTGGACCATCGTTCGGAACTTCCAGATGGTGAGCGCTGCGCCGTCACGTCCGACGCGCCGCTGGCGGAAGAGCACCGGCCGTCCGTCGACGATGGCGACGACGACTGCGACGAGAGCGAAGAGCGGCGCGAGCACGACGAGAGCCGCCGCCGCGCCGACGACATCGATGAGCCGCTTGACCGCGACGGCGGCCGACCGGCCCGCGACGCGGCTCTGGTCGTCGGTCGGCGCTTCGTGCGAACGGTGGGAGAACCGAAGCCGCGGACGAGACGTTATCTCCGTCATCGATGCTGCTCGCCGACCGGCCACGCACCGCCGCCCCTGCATCGCGATCGACCCGGCGCCCCACGTCGGTGCTCGATCCGGTCGAACGCGCCGCCCTCGAGGCGATCGTCTACGCCGACGTCTTCGACTGGCCGCTCACGCCGCTCGAGGTTCATCGCTACCTCCCCATCCCGGCTGCTGCCGCCGCCGTCGCAGCGGCGCTCGCCGCCCTCGCGGCCGCCAGCGTGGTCGTGACCCGCGACGATCTCGTCATGCTCGCCGGGCGCGAGTCGCTCGCCGACGAGCGTCGGCGACGGGCGGCCGCGTCGGAACGCCTGTGGCGGGCGGCGGCGGCGTACGGACGGGTCGTCGCATCTCTCCCGTGGGTACGCCTCGTTGCGGTGACCGGTTCCCTCGCCGTCGGCGCCGCGTCAGATGACGCGGATATCGATCTCCTCGTCGTCGCGACGGACGAGCGGCTCTGGCTCACCCGGGCCCTCACGATCGCGGTCGTCCGGGCCGCGGCCGGCCGCGACGTGACGCTCTGTCCGAACTACTTCCTCGCCCGCTCCGCCGTTGCGCTTCCCGAGCGCGACCGGTTCACGGCCCACGAGCTCGCCCAGATGGTCCCGATCGCGGGCGCCGAGGCGTATCGGACGCTCCTCGACCGGAACCCCTGGTACCGCGAGTTCCTTCCCAACCACCCGGGCCAGGTACTGACGGTCGACGCGGACCGCACACGGCCGATCGCGCCTTCGATCCGGCGGGTCGCCGAGCGGGCGTTTCGCGGCCGACTGGGTGACGGCCTCGAGCGATGGGAGATGGCGCGCAAGATCCGCCGCCTGACGGCGGGGCCGGCGTCGGGCGAGGTCCGGTTCGGCCCGGCGGTCTGCAAGGGCCATGTCACGGAGCACCGCCGCCGTGCGCTGGCGTCGTTCGACGAGCGCCTCGACGCCGTCCTCGGGAGGCTCGGATGAGCCGCGTCCTGCTCGGCCAGTCGTACTACCTCCACTTCGACCCCAAGCTCCAGCGGGCGATGCAGCCGTACCCACCGCTCGGGACGCTGTACGCGGCGAGCGAACTCCGACGGCACGGCCACGAGGTCGCCGTCTTCGATGCGATGCTCGAGCCGGACGAGGCGGGCTGGGGCGGCGCTCTCGAGCGGTACCAACCGGAGGTCGCCGTCCTCTTTGAGGACAACTTCAACTACCTCTCGAAGATGTGCCTCCTCCGGATGCGAGACGCAGGCTTCCGGATGCTCGACATGGCGCGGCGCCACGGGGCGACGACGATCGTCTGCGGGAGCGATGCGACGGACAACGCCGAGCGCTACCTCGACCATGGCGCCGATGTCGTCATCCTCGGCGAGGGCGAGGTGACGCTCGCCGAGCTGCTCGGGCGGCTCGACGCACGGGGGGGCGCACGGCCTCCTGTACCGCTCGCTCCGCTCGATCCGTTCCATCCGCTCGAGGCGACGGTCGGGATCGCCGTTCGCGGCGAGGGCGGCACGGTCGTGTCGACCGGCCGACGGGAGAACCTGCGGGATCTCGATGCGCTCCCCTTCCCCGCCCGCGACCTCATCGATGTGGAGCGATATCGGGCGGCATGGACACGGCACGGGCGATTCTCGATGAACGTCTCGACCACCCGTGGCTGCCCGTTCCATTGCAACTGGTGCGCGAAGCCGATCTGGGGCCAGCGCTATGCCGTCCGCAGTCCCGAGAACGTCGTCGCCGAGCTCGTCGAGCTCCGCGACCGGTACCACCCCGACCACATCTCCTTCGTCGACGACATCTTCGGACTCCGGCCCGGCTGGCTCCGGACGTTCGCCGAGCTGGTCCGGGTGCACGACGTCCGGCGACCATTCAAGTGCCTGAGCCGGGCCGACCTGCTGCTCCGCGACGGCGAGATCGAAGCCCTCCGGGATGCTGGCTGCGAGATGGTCTGGATAGGCGCGGAGTCGGGATCGCAGTCGGTCCTCGACGCGATGGACAAGGGGACGAGGGTCGAGCAGATCGTCGAGGCGGCGCAGCGGCTGCGGACGGCCGGTATCCGCGTCGGGTTCTTCCTCCAGTTCGGGTACCCGGGCGAGCGCCGCGAGGACATCGAGGCGACGCGACGACTCGTCCGCGAGTGCCTTCCGGACGATATCGGGATCTCGGTCTCGTATCCCCTCCCGGGGACGCCGTTCTACGAACGTGTTCGGGCCGACCTGGGATCGAAGCGGAACTGGGATCGATCGGACGACCTCGCGATGCTCTACCGCGGTCCGTACTCGACGCGGTTCTACCGCCGGCTCCACGGCGTGGTCCACAAGGAGTTCCGGCTTCGGCGTCCGGTCTCACGTCCGCGAGAGCGGCTCGGTCGGCTGCGGGACCTGGCAACCCTCCCGATCGATCGGCTCGTCCTCGCCGGGATGCAGCGACTCGAACGCGGCCTCGCGGATCGCGATCGGGTGGAGGCCGGGGCGTGACGATCGACACGGGTGATCGGCTCCGCACCATCGCGGACGCGTTCTCCCTCACCGCGCGCCGCTACGACGAATTCGGGTCGGACCACCCCCACCTCACCCGGATGCGGGGCAAGGTGTACGCCCACCTCGAGCGGGTCGTGCCTGCCGGTGCCCGCATCCTCGAGCTCAACGCCGGTACCGGGACGGACGCGGTCGAGCTCGCCCGGCGCGGCTACCGGGTCCACGCGACGGACATCTCCCCCGGCATGCTCGCGCGGCTCCGCGACAAGGTGGAGCGCCTCGGACTCGGCGACCGGGTGTCGAGCGAAGAACGGTCCTTCCTCGACCTCGAGGCCGTGGCCGGTGGTCCATGGGACGCCGTCTTCTCCGACCTCGGCGGACTCAACTGCACGCCCGACCCTCGCCCGGTCGTGGCCGGAGTCGACCGGATCCTCCGACCGGGCGGGGTCGTGCTCTGGGTCGTCATGCCGCCGATCTGCCTCTGGGAGCTCGGCCTCGTCATGCGCGGACAGGCCCGACTCGCGGTCCGCCGGCTCGCGCGCGGCGGGTCGCGGGCGCACCTCGAGGGCCGGTACTTCGACGTCCACTACTTCACGCCGCAGCAGGTGGTCGCGGCGTTCGGCGACTCGTACGAGGTCCTCGGGGTCGAGGGGCTGTCCGTCGTCACGCCGACCGCCGAGAGCCGCAATCTCGCGATCCGCCACCCGCGCGTGTATCGGGCGCTCGCCGCCGTGGACGACGCGGTGTCGGGGCATCGGCCGTTCTCCGGCTGGGGCGATTTCTTCATCGTCTCCCTCCGCCGGCGGACGACCGCCGGCCGACCGCCTGGGAGCGCACCATGAGCGTGGGCGGTCGCAGCGGCCCCCTTGGACGCATCGGCCGCGAGACGGCCGTGCTGCTCGTGACGCGCGTCGTCGCGCAGGCCCTCCTCGTCGTCGCCACCGTGCTCCTCGCCATGCGACTCGGGCCGGCGGGCTTCGGCCGCTACGCGGTCATCGCCTCGGCCGTGCTCGTCGCGAATATCGTCACGACCTTCGGCACGGACATGGTCCTCATCCGGGAGCTGGCAGGCGGACGCCATTCCATCCGTCCGATCGATGCTCTCGCCGTCCAGCTCGTCGCGACCGTCCCGGCGATCGCCCTTCTCGCGATCGGTGCGCCGCTCCTCGGGCAGGGCGATCCGGACGCGGTGGCCGCCCTCCGCATCGCATCGCTGTCGCTCGTCCCGGCGGCCCTGTTCAGTGTCGCCAGCGCCGGTCTTCGCGGCGCTCGCCGGCCCGGTCGATACGCCGCCCTCGGGATCGCGACGGCCGCGCTCCAGCTCGCGGCCGTCGCGACCTTCGCCGGGCCCGGCGTCAGCCTCGTCACCGTCGCCTGGATCGTCGTCGGCGTCGGGTCCGCCACCGGCGTCCTCGCATGGGGGACCGCCGCGGCGACGATCGGCGACTTCCGCCGGCCGGGTCGCTTCTCGACGACGGCCGTGTGGTCCACGGCCCGGGCGAGTGCGCCCGTGGGCGCCCTCGCGCTGCTCGGCGTCGCCTGCCAGCGCGCCGCCCTGTTCGGCGTCGCGCTCCTCGCCGGGCCGCTCGCAGCCGGGTGGTTCGCCGCCGCATCGCGGATCGTCGATACCTCGAAGACCGGCCACGTCGCCCTCTATACGACCCTCTACCCGATGCTCGCCGAGGCGAACGAGACCCGGCCGTCGGGAGCGGCCGACGTCCGTGCGCTCCAGCGAGCGCGGGACCGCTCGATCGTCGCCGCGGGCGGCATCTCCGCCTTGCTCATCGTCGGCGGGCCACTCATCGTCGACCGCTTGTTCGGCGCGTCGTTCGCACCGGCGGCGTTCGGACTCGGCGTCCTCGCCCTCGCCCTCGTCCCGTCGGCGATCGCGAGCCACCGGACGATCGAACTCCTCGCGGTCGGCGCGGAGTCGATGGTCGGTCGGGCGCTCCTCGCGAGCCTCGCGACGCTCATCGTCCTGCTTGCCGCGTTCGTCCCGATCGTGGGCTGGATCGGGGCGGCGTGGGCGGTCGTCGGTGCCGAGTCCGTCAACGCCGGCCTGCTCGTCCGAGTCCGCGTTTCGCCGAGCGCGCTGGCCGAACGGCGTGCCGGCACGTGGGGGGCGCCCGTCGGATCGCTCGAGGGAGGATCCGGGTGAGCTACCCGAACCTGCCGGACAAACACCGCTTCGCCGGGATCGTCGCCCCCGCTGAGATGCTCGCCCATCGGCGACGCGGCGGCGGCCTCAGGATCGACGACCCGCCGGTCGGGTTCGTGATCTGCCTCCAGCGGGGACTCCCCGAGCGGATGCGATGGCGCGTCCGGATCCGCCGCCTCGGCCGGCTCATGGGCGACCTGTACGCCGTTCGCGCGACGGGCGGTCGGGTGGGCGTCCTGACCGGGTTCGGCCTCGGAGCGCCGATCGTCGCCGCCCAGGCCGAGGAGCTCATCGCCCTCGGCGCGACGCGCCTCATCTCGATCGCACTCGCTGGCGGAATCGCCGCGGACCTCGAGCCCGGGGCGGTCGTCGTCGCGACCTCCGCGATCCGTGACGAAGGGACGTCGCATCACTATCTCGCGCCAGGACGGGTGATCGAGGGCGATCCGGGGCTCACCGAAGCGCTCGCCGGCGCCCTCGCCCGGCGCGGAGCAACCGTTCGGTCCGGAGCCGTCTGGTCCACCGACGCGCCGTATCGGGAGACCCGCGAGGAGGTGGCGGCCTACGCGGCAGACGGCGTCCTCGCCGTGGACATGGAGCTCGCCGCGCTCTTCGCGGTAGCCCGATCGCGAGGTGTCCGGGCGGCCGGGGTACTCGTCGTCGGTGACAGCCTCGCCGAGGGACGCTGGCGGCCGCCGGAGCAGCTCGACGGCATGGAGCGCTCGCTCGAGCGGGCGTATCGGGCGGCCATCGAGGTCCTCGATGGCGACTGACATCCCGCCCCCGTGGCGGCCGGCGACACCCGTTCCGATCCCCGCCTGGCCCGCGATCTACGACCGGGTCCGCGCACTCGAGGGCCGACGCTACCCGGACGCGCTCGTCGCGCGACTCCCGGCGGTCCCGACGGACGATCCGTTCCGCGAGGAGTGGCGGCAGCGGACGGACTCGGCCGACCGCCTCATCCGCCATCTCGACCGCCTGGCTCGACCGCTCGTCGTCCTAGAGATCGGCTGCGGGAACGGCTGGCTTGCGGCCCGGATCGCCCGGATCGACGGGAGTCGGGTCGTCGGCCGCGACGTCAACGCGGCCGAGATCGCGCAGGCCCGTCGGGTCTTCGGCGCGGTCCCGAACCTCTCCTTCGTCGAGGGCGACGCGGTCGCCGCACCGTCCCCGCTCGAGCGCCCCACCGCGATCGTCCTCGCGAGCGTCATCCAGTACGTCGAGGACGTTCCCTCCCTCCTCCGCCGGCTCGACGGGTGGCTCGCCTCGGGCGGCGAGATCCACCTCCTCGACAGCCCGCTGTACGGACCGGGGACGGTGGATGAGGCACGGCGCCGGTCGGACGCGTACTACCGGAGCCTCGGAGTCCCGGCGATGGCGGCGGTCTATCGCCATCACACCCGAGCCGTCTTCGCCGGCCTCAGGGCGGACGTCCTCCACGACCCACGGGCTCTCCGGGTCCGGCTGGGCCGCCGGCTGGCGCGTCGCCCAACCTCGCCGTTCCCATGGATCCGCATCCGCGGCCTCGACCGTTCGGCTCGATGATCGGCACCCTGCATCCGGCGGACGAGCCGACGGTCGCGATCGTCCACGACTACTTCACCCAGCGCGGCGGTGCCGAGCGCGTGGCGGAACGCCTGGCCGGCCTCTTCCCCGCCGCGCCGGTCTATGCCTCCGTCGTCGACGCGGCCGCCCTTCCGCGCTCGCTCGCCGGGGGTCGCGTCCGGACGACCGCCCTCCAGCGCTCGCGTGCGGCGGGTCTCCCGCTCCGCGCCATCGCTCCGTTCCTTGTCCCGGCCTTCGCTCGGCTCGACCTCGGCGGGCCGGACGTCGTCATCTCGAGCTCTTCGGCATTCGCCCATCATGTTCGAACGCCGTCGACCGCGATCCACCTCTGCTACTGCCATACGCCGCCGCGGTTCGTCTGGCGTCCGGACGAGTACTTCCACGGCGAGCCGCTCCAGCGGCTCGCCCTCCGGCCCGGCCTCGCGGTCGTCAGGCGGCTGGACATCCGCGCCGCCCGGAACGTCGATGTGTACATCGCGAACTCGAGAGCCACGGCGGCGCGGATCGCCGAGGCCTACGGCCGGCGCGCCATCGTCATCCCGCCGCCGATCGAGACCTGGCGCTTCCGTCCATCCACCGAACGGACCGGCCGATTCCTCGTCGTCTCCCGCCTTCGTCCCCACAAGCGGATCGACCTCGCGATCGAGGCGGCCGGGAGAACCGGGCTCCCGCTCGACATCGTCGGCGAGGGCCCGGACGAGTCGCGCCTCCGGCGGCTGGCCGGGCCGACCGTCCGATTCCTCGGCTGGTTGCCTCCCGCCGAGGTCGCCGACGCGATGGCCCGCTGCACCGGGCTCGTGGTGCCCGCCGGCGAGGACTTCGGGATGACGATCGCCGAGGTGCAGGCGGCCGGTCGCCCACCGATCGCCTTCGCCGAGGGCGGAGCGCTCGAGATCGTCCGTGACGGGGTGACCGGGTTCCTCGTCCGGGAGCCGACGGCCGTCGCCGTCGGCGAGGCCATGCTCCGTGCCGGTAGGATCTCGCTCGATCCCGATCCGCTCGTCCGCTCGGCCCGACGGTTCGACGCCCATCGTTTCGACGCGGCGATCCGCGCGGTCGTCGCCGACGCGATCGAGGCGCGCCGCCCGATGTGTCACCAGCCGATCGAGCTCGGATCGACGGCCACCGGGTCGCCGCCGGCCGCTCGTCGGGCATCGTGACGGCCGAGTCCCGCGCCCGGGTCGCGGACGCGGTCGCCCGGATCGCGTTCGGCGCGCTCATCGTCCTCAGTCCGTTCCGGGCGCGGATCGTGCTCCTCGCGCGACCCGATCCGCCCGTCTACGGCGACTTCACCGACCTGCTCGTCACCTGGAGCGACCTGGCGCTCGCGCTCGTGCTCGTCGCCTGGCTTGTGAGCCTCGTCGCCCGGCCCCGTCGCATCGCCCTCGGTCCGCGGTTCCTCGCCTGGCCGGTCGCCGGACTTGTCATCGTCGCCTGGCTCGGCGTGCCGTTCTCGGGCGACCCCGTCGTCGCGGCCGACAACGCGGTCCGCCTCGTCGCGCTCGTCGCCCTCGCGGCGTTCGTGGTGAACGAGATCACCGACCTCTCGCGGATCCGCCTGCCGCTCATCCTCATGATCGGCTCGCAGGCCGTCGTGGCGATCGGCCAGTTCGTCGGCCAGCGATCGCTCGGCTTCGGCGGCCTCGGCGAGCACCTCCTTGCGCCGGACCTCGGCGTCAGTGTCGTCACTGCTGCCGACGGCACGCGCTACCTGCGCGGCTACGGCCTGGCAGATCATCCGAACATCCTCGGTGGACTGCTCGCGGTGGGGCTGCTGCTCCTCATCGGGATCGGAGCCTCGAGCTCGGGTCGGAGGACGGCTGCGAGCGTCGCTACCGGCGCCGCAGCGGCAGCCGTGGTCGGGATCGGCGTCGCGGCGCTCTTCGTGACTTTCTCCCGGGCCGCCTGGCTCGGCGCGGCTGTCGGGCTCGCTCTCCTCGTGGCGATGCTCCTGTCGATCGGCGGTCGGATCGCGCTCCGCAGCGTCGGCGCCGCGGTCCTCGTCGGAGCGGTCGTCGTCGCGCCGTTCATCGGGCCGGCGCTGCCGGTCCTTGCAGCCCGGACCGACCTCGGCCCGCCGATCGCCACCGAGGTCCGATCGATCGACGAGCGAGCCGCGCTGGCCGAGGCGGCGAACGCCATCTTCATCGCCCACCCGGTCCTCGGGGTCGGGATCGGGACGCTCCCGACAGCGATGCGCGCCGCCGACCCGGCCTTCGCCTGGAACTACCAGCCGGCCAGCGTCGTCGTCCTCGACGTCGCGGCCGAGACGGGGCTCTTCGGGGCGCTCTGCTACCTTGCGATCCTCGTCGGTCCGTGGCTCGCCCTCGTCCGCCGTCGCGGTCGCTGGACGAGGACCCTTGCCGCGACCTCCGCGGCGCTCGCCGCCATCGAGATCGTCGGCCTGTTCGACTACTACCCGTGGACGTACGCCGCGGGGCGGATCTGGACATGGGCGCTCCTCGGACTGTGGGTCGTCGCGTACCGGAGCGCGGGCACCGTCGCCGAGGCGCGACCCGCCTCCCGACCGATCCAGGCCACCGTTCGTGCTGCCTGAGATCCTCTTCGTGCCGGTCCTCGCGGCGTATCTCGCGATCCTCGTCGCGCTGTTCGCCCATGGCCTCAACTTCCTGTACCTCGCGAAGACGGCGATACAGACCTCTGCGGCCCGCCCGCCCGCCGTCACCCCGGAGACGTGGCCGCTGGTGACCGTCCAGCTCCCCGTCTACAACGAGCTGTATGTCGCGGAGCGGCTCATCGATGCGGTCGCCGCGCTGTCCTACCCGCGAGGGCGACTCGAGGTCCAGGTCCTCGACGACTCGACCGACGAGACGGCGACGCTCGTGGCCGCCGCGGTCCGCCGCTGGCGCCTCCGCGGGCTCGACATCCATCACGTCCGCCGCGAGCGGCGCACCGGGTACAAGGCCGGCGCGCTCGCTGCCGGACTCCGCCTCGCGACCGGGGAGCTCATCGCGATTTTCGACGCTGACTTCGTCCCGGGGCCCGACTTCCTCGTCTCGACCGTCGCGGTCCTCTGCGCCGACCCCGGACTCGCATTCGTCCAGGCGCGCTGGGGACACACGAACCGCGAGTACTCGCTCCTCACCCGCCTCCAGGCACTCGCCATCGACGGCCATTTCGCGGTGGAGCAGGCGGGCCGCTGGGCCGGAGGCCAGTGGTTCAACTTCAACGGGACGGCAGGCGTGTGGCGACGCGCCGCCCTCGAGGACGCAGGCGGCTGGGAGACGGACACCCTCACGGAGGATCTCGACATCTCGTATCGCGCGTTCCTCGCCGGCTGGCGGGCTGCGTATGTGCGGGCCGTCGAGGCGCCAGCCGAACTGCCCGTGAGCTTCAACGCCTATCGCCGCCAGCAGCACCGCTGGGCGCGCGGGAGCTTCGAATGTGCGCTCAAGCACCTGCCGGCGATCTGGCACGGTCCGGCGCCGCTCGGCCGGAAGGTCTCGGCGACCCTCCACCTCACCGGCTACTCGATCCACCTCCTCCTCCTCGCGCTCTCGCTCCTCTACCCGCTCCTTCTCATCGTCTCGGTCCGCCATCCAGTCGTCTTCTCGCTGTTCGGGATCATGAGCGTCTTCAACCTCACGACCCTCGCTCCGACCCTCCTCTTCACCATCGGCCAGCGCCAGCTCGGCCGCCGCTGGATCGCCGAGATCCCGACGATTCTCCTCCTCAGCGCCCTCGGCGCGGGGATGATGGTGAACACCGCGCGGGCCGCCTGGCAGGCGCTCGGCGGTCGGCCTGCCGCATTCGAACGGACGCCGAAATTCGGCGTCCGGCGGCGGCACGAGGATTGGCGACGACTCCGCTACCAGCTGGGGGTCGACCGCATCGTCGTCCTCGAGGTCGCGCTCGTGGCGCTCAACCTCGCCACCTGCCGCGCAGCGCTCGAGCACGGGTCGTGGGCGATCGCGCTGTACACGGCGATCTTTGCCGGCGGTCTCGGCGCGGCTGTCGCCCTGACGATCGGGCAGACCTTGCGGAGCACCTGGGCCGCTCGCAGCGCGAGCGCCGCCCGAGCCTAGGCGAGGCTGAGCTCGACGACACCGTCGCCGAGCCGGCGGTCGAGCTCGGCGAGAAGCTCGGCGTCGTAGGCGACCCGCGTCCGGAGCTCCATCGGGAGCGCCGTCCTGCCGCCACCCTGAGGGAGGTGGAGGACGACCGGCGTGCCGCCGGGCCGCGCCCGCAGCAGCGCCCGCACCTCCTCCATCGCGCCGACGAGCCGATCCGTCCCGGCCGCCTGGCGAAACCGAACGTGGAGGATCCCGCCGGGCCGTGCGTCCACCGGGCGCGTCGGCGCGGTGTTCGCCGCGAGGGCCCGGTCGCGGGCCTCGTCGGGCAGCGGCGGCTCGTCGTCGCGATCGCCCCCGACGACGGCGAGATCCTCGGGCTCGCTGTATGTGGGAACGGACGGTCCGGGCTCGAACGCCGACGGCACGGGCGCAGCCTCCGCTCGTGCCTCCGGTCGGAGGGGCGAGACACGCGACACGCCCGGACTGATCCCCGACCCGGACGACGCATCCGCGGCCACCGGTCGAGGCCCGGATCCGTTGCCGCGCTCCGGCGTCCGCCGCCCGTTCGCGCCGTCCCTCACCTCACTCGATCGGCGTCCCGGGCCTCGACTCCGCTCGCCGGCCGCGACCTGCCGGGCGAACGCGTCGGGCCCCGCCACGACGGCCAGGTCCCAATCCACGACGAGGTCGGCGAGCAGGCTCACCTCCTCGCCGCGGTGGTCGATCCTCCCGGCGACGAGGAGGATCGCACCCTCCGACCAGGACCGCGCGGTCTCCTCCCACGTCCTGGGGAAGACGACGATCTCGATCGACCCCTGGACGTCCTCCAGGGAGACGATCGCCATCGTCGCCTTCGCCTTCGTCACGACCATCCGGATCCCGGTGACGATGCCGCCGACGACGATGCGCTGCCCGTCGAGCGTCTCGTCCCGCAGGTCGCCGGAGTACGCGGTCGCGAATCGACCGACCGCCTCGGCAACCTCGCCCATCGGGTGCTCGGAGAGATAGAGGCCGAGGAGCTCCTTCTCCCAGCGGAGCCGTTCGCGGATCGGCGTCTCGGCGGTCCTCGGGAGCGCCGCCTCGAGCGTCGCCGCATCCGCCGCCCCAAGCTCGAAGAGCGACGTCTGGCCGGTAGCCCGATCGTGCTGGGTCGCCTGGGCCGCCGCCACCGCGTCGTCGAGGCCGAGGAGGATCTGGGCCGGATGGCCGAACGAGGCGAGCGCACCGACTTTGGCGAGCGACTCGAGGACCTTGCGGTTGGCGAGCCGAAGATCGATCCGCGTGCAGAGGTCCGTCAGCGATCGGAACGGTCCGCCGGCCTCCCGTGCCGCCACGATCGACTCGATGGCGCCCTGACCGACGTTCTTCACGGCGAGGAGACCGAACCGGATCCCGGCACTCTCCACGGTGAACTCGAGGTCCGACCGATGGATGTCTGGCACGCGCACCTCGATGCCGAGCCGACGGCACTCGGCGATCGCCGCCGCGACTTTCTCCTCGTTGGAGCGGACCGCGGTCAGGACGCTCGTCATGTACTCGACCGTGAAGTTCGCCTTGAGGTAGGCCGTCTGGTAGGCGATGAGCCCGTAGCACGTCGCGTGCGCCTTGTTGAAGCCGTACCGCTCGAACGGCTCGAAGGCGGTGAAGACCGCGTCGATCGTCGCCGGGCTCACGCCGCGCTCCCCTGCCTGGCGGACGAACCGCTCGCGCATCGATCGGAGGACCGTCGACTTCTTCTTGCGGATCGCGTAGCCGAGCGTGTCGGCCTCCGGGCCGGAGAAGCCGCCGAGGGCGACCGCCGCGGCCATGATGTCCTCCTGGTAGACGAAGATCCCGTACGTCTTCGCGAGGTACGGCTCGAGGAGCGGATGGAGATACGTCACCGGCTCCTGGCCGTGCTTGCGCCGGATGTAGGCGGGGATATTGTCCATCGGGCCCGGCCGGTAGAGCGCCACCATCGCTGCCAGGTCGTAGACCGACGTCGGTCGCAGCTCACGGATGTAGCGCCGCATGCCCGCCGACTCGAGTTGGAAGATGCCCGTCGTCTCGCCGGAGGCGAGGAGGTCGAAGGTCTTCCCGTCGTCGAGCGGGATGTGGTCGAGGTCGATGGCGACCCCTCGCTCGGCCCGGATGAGCTCGACGGCCTGGCGGAGGATCGTGAGGTTCGAGAGACCGAGGAAGTCGAACTTGAGCAGTCCGAGGGATTCGACGCCGTGCATCTCGTACTGGGTCATGAGCCCGTCGGAGTTCGTCGCCTTCTGCAATGGCATGAGCTCGGTGAGCGGCTCGCGACTGATGACCACGCCGGCGGCGTGGGTCGAGGCGTTGCGGGCGACGCCCTCCAGCTGCTGCGCGAGGTCGACGAGCCGGCCCACCTGCGGATCGGCATCGACGAGTTCGCGGAAGACGGGTGCCGACTCGAGCGCATCTGCAAGCCGGATGCCGAGCTGGTTGGGGACGGCCTTGGCGATCCGGTCGACCTCGCCGTAGCTCATCCCGAGGACGCGACCGACGTCGCGGATCGCCGCCCTGGCGAGCATCGTCCCGAACGTGATGATCTGGGCGACGTGATCCTGGCCGTATTTTCGCCCGACGTAGGCGATGACCTCCTCGCGGCGGCCGTCCTCGAAGTCGACGTCGATGTCCGGCATCGTCACCCGGTCCGGGTTGAGGAATCGCTCGAACGGCAGCTGGTAGAGGATCGGATCGACCGGCGTGATGCCGAGGGTGTAGGTGACGATCGAGCCCGGCGCACTCCCGCGGCAGGTCGTCTGGATCCCCTCGTCGCGGGCGAACCGGATGAAGTCGGCCACGATGAGGAAGTAGCCCGCGTAGCCCATCTTCAGGATGACGTCGAGCTCGTAGTCGAGCCGGGCCTGGAGCTCCGGCGTCACCGCTTCGTAGCGTCGCGCAAGGCCCCGCTGGCACTCGGCGCGCAGCCATGTCTCCGCGCTCTCGCCATCGGGGACCGGGAAATGGGGGATGCGCAGCTGCCCGAGCGGCAGCTCAAGGTTGGTCATCTCGGCGATGCGCCGGGTGTTGAGGAGCGCCTCCCGCTGGTCGGGGAACAGCGCCGCCATCCGGGCAGCCGACTTGAGCCAGAAATCGTTCGTCTCGAACTTCATCCGGCCCGGCGAATCGAGGTTGTTGCCGGTGCCCACGCACAGGAGGACGTCGTGGGCCTCGTGCTGCTGCTCACGAACGTAGTGCAGGTCGTTGGTCACGACCAGCGGCAGGCCTGCCTCCGGTGCGAGCCGGAGGAGCTGCTCGTTGAGGCGCCGCTGCTCCGCGAGGCCGTGGTCCTGGAGCTCGAGGTAGAAATTGTCCTTGCCGAAGATGTCGCCGTACTCGCCGGCCAGCGTGCGAGCGGACTCCCAGTCGTCGACCTCGAGGGAGCGGGCGATCTCGCCGTTGAGACAGGCCGAGAGCCCGATCAGGCCCTCGCTGTACCTCGCGAGATGCTCCCGGTCGATCCGGGGCTTGTAGTAGTAGCCGTCGATGTGCGCGTCCGTGATGAGCCGGCAGAGGTTGCGGTAGCCCGTCAGGTCCTTCGCGAGGAGGATGAGATGGAACGGCTGGGCATCGGCCTTGCCTTCCTTGTCGCGCATCCCCCGCCGGGCGACGTAGGCCTCCACCCCGATGATCGGCTTGATGCCCCTGGCCACGGCCGCCTGATGGAAGGCCACCGCCCCATAGAGGGCACCGTGATCGGTCAGCGCGATCGAATCCATCCCGTGCGCGGCCGCCGCATCCACGATGTCGCCGATCCGACCGAGCCCGTCGAGCAGGCTGAATTCCGAATGGACGTGGAGGTGCGTGAAGTCGTTCGGGGCGATGGTCGTCACGGGAGGTCAATGGTAGCCCGGCGACGGGCGGGCCGATGGTCGCCCATCTTCTCGAGTAGGCGGCGTTCATCGCTTCGAAGTCGCTCATCCGCCCCAGAAGACGTTCACGTGAACGACGTGTCCAAGGTCGGATCCGACCGACGAGGGCATCACCTCGAAACTGTCGAGGATCTGCCTGGTCTGCGACCCTACATCCTCGCCAGCGAGACGACCCGTCGCCGGATCGACGCCCGCAGTCCCGCCGATCGTGATGAAGCGCTCCACCTTGGCGATGTGGCTGTACGGACCGATGGGAGCCGGCGTGCCAGCTGGCGGGCTTCGTGGTCAGTGGCCGGTCGCCGCCCGGTTGCGCTCCGCCCAGGGCCGCAGGATCGCGTAGATCGCCTCACAGGTCGGGACCGTCAGGCCGACTGCTCGGGCGCGGGTGGTGACGATCCCGTGGAGCGCCTCGAGCTCCATCCGTCGTCCGTGCACGAGATCGTGGTAGAGAGACGAGTACGAGTCGGCGGCGAGCCCGGCGGCCAGGGCGAGCTGACGATCGACCAGGTCGGCCGCGAGGTCGACGCCATCGGTTCTCGCGAGCGCCGTGACCTCTTCGAGGATCGAGCGGAACATCCTCCACGCCGCCGGATCGTCGCGGATCGGTCCGATCGGAAGGCGGACGGCTGCAGTCATCCCGGCAACCGCACAGATGAAGGAGAACTTCGACCAGAGATGGGCGCGGATGTCCGGGGTCATCTCCGCGTCGACGCCGCCCGCGACGAATACGTCGAGGATCCGTCGCGCGCGGTCGCTCGGGTGGCCGTCGAGCTCGCCGAACACGATCCGGTTCGCGGTCCCCGTCTGTTCGATGACGCCGGGCGCGGCGAGGGCGACGAAGACGAATGCCGCCCCACCCATGACGTGCCCCGGGCCGATCACCGCCTCGATCCGGTCCTCGTTGTCGATGCCGTTCTGGAGCGAGAGGACGGACGTCTCCGGGCGAAGGAGAGGGCCGAGGCGGCCGGCCGCCTCGGCGGTGTCGTACGACTTGACGCAGAAGAGGACGAGGTCGACAGGTCCCACTTCCGATGGGTCGGCGACGGTCGCGAGACGAAGCTCAAGGTCGCCAAGCTGGCTCCGGACCTTGATGCCCTCAATACGCAGGGCCGCGAGCTGTGCCCCGCGGGCAATGAGGGTGACGTCCGTCCCTCCCGCCGCCAAACGCGCACCGAAGTAACCGCCGAGCGCACCCGCACCGTAGACCGCGACTTTGATCACCACATACAGACCGTGGCATGGAATCGCAGATGCAAACTCGGAGTTATTGACAGGTGGAGCTGCGAAGGATCGTTCGGGGCGATGGTCGTCACGGGAGGTCAATGGTAGCGGCGCGACCAAGCCGGGGCTGACGCCGCAGGAAGCGCACCGCGGCTGGGAACGTCGCCACAGGTGGATCGGTGGACTCGCTAGCGCGCGGCTCGCAACATGGAAACGACGGGCGGGCATGCTCCAGCCTGGGCCTGGCCGGTGACCTTGAATCCGTAACGCTCATAGAACGAGATGCTCCGGGGATTTGGGGTATCGAGATACACCGGCAGATGATCCTCGTCGACGACCGTGAGGCAATGCCTCATCAATTCGCCGCCAAGGCCCCTGCCTTGCACGGCCCCGTCGACGCCGAACCATGCCAGGTACCAATGCGGGAATCTCGGGTGTGCGTCATCCATCTGGCCGAGCATGGAAAAGGTGTCCTCGTGCTTGGCGGGCGCGACCGTCTCCGTGAGCACGGCGACGATGGCACTGCCGTCCACCTCCACCCGCGGAGGCAGCCAGATGGCGACCGCCGAAAACTCGCCGAGCTGCCAGACCGTCTCGTGAGTGAACGCCTTGCCCCCGAACGCCGCCAGGAATTCGGGGAAGTGCGTCAGATACTGCCGCGCTTCCGGATACAGCCAACGCTCGACTGGGTCGGCGGCGAATGCCAGGACGAGGACGTCGAGGGCCCTCTGCTGCTCGTCCTCACGCACGGACAAGAATTGAGTTGCGCTCATGTCGCCTTCCCTGCGGTCAGTCCGCGCTCGAAGTCCCAGCTATTGACCGGTCGAGCTGCACGAAGTCGTTCGGGGCCAGGGGGCTCATCGGCCTTCGACCCGTGTCGAGGCCTGTGGCAGACGCCACATCGTCGAAATCGGGGCGTCGTCGAGCACGGACCGGAAGCCACCGAGCCGCCTGAAGCCGGCGCGCTCATACCGGTGATCGTTGCCGGGGTTCGTTGACTCGAGGTAAGCCGGCACGCCTGCTGCGTCCCATCGCGCCAGGTCCTCCGCCAGGAGGCGCTGGCCGATGCCCTGGCCCCGATGGTCGGGATGGGTCGCCAACAGGCTCAGGTAGGCGTGCGCCTCGTCGTGCGGGTGGTTCGCGGCGAAACGCTCCCATAGGTCGAACATCGCGCGTACTGCGGCCGGCTCGAGCGTCGCCTTGACCAACTGCTCGAGCGCCTCCTCGCCAGCGTTCGACAGCTCGATCCCGTCGGGTGGGACCCAGACCGAAACGGCCGACGCATCGTCGGTCATGAACACGGTCGAGTAGCTGAGCGCACCCTCGACGTACAGCTGCCAGTAGGCCGCGTGGTGGACCGTTGCGCCATCAGGTCTCGCGAGCGCCACGCTCCAAACGGGATCGTGAAGGAACGCCAGCGTCAGCGTCTCGGTCACCAGACCGACGTCGTCGAGCGTCGCCGGACGGGAGGCCATCGGGGCATTTTCCCCGAGGACCGTGGATCTCGTCATCATTCGGCCGGCGAACCACCGACCGACGCCTCGACTACCCGAGCGCGCGGTCTTGCAAGCTGACGCGTCAACGGGACGCCACCTGCACCAAGTCGCGGTGTGTCCGTGCGCGAACTCGGAGCTATTGACACGTGGAGCTGCGTGAAGTCGTTCGGGGCGATGGTCGTCACGGGAGGCCAATGGTAGCCGCGCCACGCCAGCCGCTGCCGACACGCGCTCCGAGGTGGACTCCCGGGGCCGTTGCCAGTACGCTCGACTCATGGGACAGGACGAACCACGGGAGCCCACGCCCGCCATGCAGATCGTGCGGGAGACCATCGCGCTGTCCGCTCTCGAGCGAATGGCCGAGGGCATGTTCGAGAACCTCGTGAAGGCGGTCGTTGACATCGAGCAGGGCATCATGGCGGTCGGGGGTGAGATGCACGCCGACGAGGAGGCTCTGCTCCTCGACGAAGGCTCGCCGCAACCCACTCTCTGGGGGATCAACCTCTACCCGGCGCAGTTCGGCAGCGCGAGGTTCATCGAGTTCGACTCTGTGATCAACATCCGCCCGCGGCAGGGCAACCGAACACGCTCGGTCGACGACGCGGCGGTGCGCGCGGCGGTCACGTCGATCGTCGCGCGAATGGTGGTCCGATGACGATGCACGCTGGCCTGGCGAGCGGTCGCTGGTGGACGCTCACGCTCGCGGAGCAGCTCGGCAACGCTGGCGCCGACGTCGGCCGGGCAGTCCGGGCCAGGCAGGAAGGCGACGAGGGCCGCTTCGAAGCGGCCCTCGATCGCGCGTTGGAGCTGCTCGATCTGACCCTTGCGGACCCTCGCTGGAGCGGCCCTCGCCTTCGTGAGATCGCACGCACGCGCGAGGTCGTGTGCGACTTCCTCGTCGGGGACAACCTCTACCGATCGACTCCGGAGTTGCTCGACGCCTACTTCCTCGCCTTCGCCCTCGCGGCTCGGCGCGACAGGTAACTCCGGCCGGCGCCGACGCACGCGCCCGCGCTGGCTGTGATTGCCGGACACGTCGTCGACGAGGACGCCCATCGGATCGAGCCCTCCGTCCCAGGGTTCCGGCAGATGGCCATCAGGCGGGCACTGGTCTGCATGTCGGTGACGGGTGGCCCTCACCCGGGCATCTGGCAGGATCCACGCGCCGGCCTGGCCCGATCCACGCTCAGGTCTGCCAGCGCCGCGTGGGGAGTCGGTGACCAACGCCCGCCTG
>JADMIG010000024.1 GCA_015478725.1 Chloroflexota bacterium
ATCGGTTGGGACCGCTCGTCGGCGGGGGGCCGCGGCCGTCGGGGACCGGAGATCGAGCGGGTGCCGGCGGATCGGTTGGGACCGCTCGTCGGCGGGGGGCCGCGGCCGTCGGGGACCGGAGATCGGCCATCTCCGCCATATGCCCCTCACGCGGGCACTGGTCCGCTCTGCCATGGTCCAAGGCGTCCGCGCCGTGCTCAACGATCCGGTCGGACGTTCCGCGTTCGTGTCATCCGCGCGTCGAGCTCGCCATCTGGCGCGATCGCACCGACGAGCGCGCGGGTGGTGGCCAGATGTCAGGATCTCGCTCGTCGAAGTGGGCCGGAGAGCGGCCGGCGCGCGAGGCAGAGCGGCCGGCGCGCGAGGCAGAGCGGCCGGAATGGCCCGGTGAGTGGCCGATGAGTGGCCCCTGCGATGCTTCGGCCGATGGACGTGATCCGGTTCGGGCTCGGCATCAGGGCACTTCGCCACCGGCGTCGCTGGACACAGGAGCAGCTCGCGCGCCGCGTCGGTGTTTCGCGGTCCACGATCGCTCGGATCGAGCGCGGGCGAGCGGATCGCGTCGCGGTCCACACGCTCGTGGACGTGGCGGCCGAACTCGGCGCGCGCACTGACGTCCGGTTGCTGTGGCAGGGCGAGGCGCTCGACCGTCTGCTCGACGCCCGCCACGCTGAGCTCGTCGAGTGGACGGTCCGGCGGTTGGACGACGTTGGCTGGATCGTCGCCACCGAGGTCTCGTTCAACATCCGCGGAGAACGCGGGTCGATCGACGTGCTCTCGTTCGATCAGGCCACCGGCTCGCTGCTCGTCGTGGAGGTCAAATCGGTGGTGCCGGATCTCCAGGCGATGCTCGCCGGCCTCGACAGGAAGCGACGGCTGGCCCGCGAGATAGCCCACGAGCGAGGGTGGAGCGTGTCGTCAGTCGGCAGGATCCTGGTACTGCCCGACGATCGCACCGCCCGGCGTCGCGTTCAGGCGAAGTCAGCCACCCTCGGATCGGCGCTCCCCGCGCGCACCATCGAGGTCCGACGATGGATCCGCAGGCCGCTCGGCCCGATCGACGGGATCCTGTTCGTGACAGACGACCACCAGGCGAGCACTCGTCACCGCGTGCCGGGAGCGCAGGGCGCGGCCGAGCGCGGGCCGCACCCGGAGCCCGCACACGTCTGGACAGCCGGTCCTCACGCGACCGCCTGACAGCAACGCGGGGACCAACGCCCGCCTGAGGACCAGATGTCAGGATCCGAGTCGCTGGCCGCACACCGTGATGCGCGCCGCGTCGCGGGTGGCCAAGAGCGACCTCAGATCGCGAGTCGTGGGTGGCGACGGCGACCAGGCGGCGCCTTGCCCCTTGCGCCCGCCCTGCGGCGCCGCCCGCCGGCCGGCCGCCCGCCGCCGGCCACCTCAACGTGCCCGCCAGGGGTCAGACCTCCTTGAACTCGCCCTCGACCGTCTCCTCGCCAGCCGGATGTGAGCCGGTACCGCCGGCAGGATGTGCGCCGGCACCGGCACCTGCGGTCCCTCCGGCCTCGCCGCCCGACGTCTCATCGCCGGCCGAGGCGCCGTTCGCGGACGCGTCCGAGGCGGCTGCCTGGTACGCCTTCGTCGAGACCTGGGTGAGCGCCTCGGCGAGGGACGCGGCTCCCTTCGACACGGCCTCGAGGTCCGAGCCCTTCAGCGCCTCCCGAAGGGACGCCACCTTGCTCTCGACGTCCGCGCGGTCCTCGGCCGCGACCTTGTCGCCGAGATCCTTCAGGGTCCGTTCCGCCTGGTAGGTGAGCTGCTCGGCCTGGTTCCGCGTCTCGACCTCCTCGCGGCGAGACCGATCCTCGGCGGCATGATCGGCCGCCTCGCGGACCATCTTGTCGACGTCGTCCTTGGAGAGCATGGAGGAGGCCGTGATCCGGACCTGCTTCTCCTTGGAGGTCGCCCGGTCCTTCGCCTTGACGTCGAGGATGCCGTTCGCATCGATGTCGAATGTCACCTCGATCTGGGGGACGCCGCGGGGCGCCGGCGGGATCCCGTCGAGGATGAACCGGCCGAGGGTCTTGTTGTCCGTGGCGAACTCGCGCTCGCCCTGGAGGACGTGGATGTCCACCTGGCCCTGGTTGTCCGACGCCGTCGAGAAGACCTGCGACTTCGAGGTCGGGATCGTCGTGTTCCGGTCGATGAGCCGGGACATCACACCACCGAGCGTCTCGATGCCGAGCGACAGCGGCGTGACGTCGAGCAGGAGCACGTCCTTGACGTCGCCCGCGAGGACCCCGGCCTGGATCGCCGCGCCGACCGCGACGACCTCGTCCGGATTGACGCCCTTGTGCGGCTCCTTGCCGCCGAACATCGCCTTCACGGCGTCGACCACGGACGGCATCCGGGTCATCCCGCCGACGAGGATCACCTCGTCGATTTCCGACGGCTTGAGTCCGGCGTCCTTGAGGGCGGAGGTGACCGGCCCGCGGGTCTTCTCGATGAGGTCGCCGACGAGGTCCTCGAGCTTCGCCCGGCTGAGGGTCACGACGAGGTGCTTCGGGCCGCTCGCGTCGGCGGTGACGTACGGCAGGTTGATCTCCGTCGAGAGCGTCGTCGACAGCTCGATCTTCGCCTTCTCGGCCGCCTCCTTGAGGCGCTGGACCGCCTGGGCGTCCTTCGAGAGGTCGATGCCCTGATCCTTCTTGAACTCGGCGAGGAGCCAGTCGATCACCCGCTGGTCGAAGTCGTCGCCACCGAGGTGCGTGTCGCCGTTCGTCGCCTTGACCTCGAAGACGCCCTCGCCGAGCTCGAGGATGCTGATGTCGAACGTGCCGCCGCCGAGGTCGTAGACGGCGATCTTCTCGTCGTGCTTCTTGTCGAGGCCGTAGGCGAGAGCCGAGGCCGTCGGCTCGTTGATGATCCGCTTCACATCGAGGCCGGCGATCTTGCCCGCGTCCTTCGTCGCCTGGCGCTGGGTGTCGTCGAAGTAGGCGGGGACGGTGATGACCGCCTCGGTCACCTTCTCGCCGAGGTACGCCTCCGCGTCCGCCCGGAGCTTCTGCAGGATCATCGCGCTGATCTCGGGCGGCGTGTACGCCGAGCCGTCGGCGAGGACCACCTTGACCCCGTCGTTCTTGGCGTCCTTCTCGACCTTGTAGGGGACGAACTCCTTCGAGCGCTTCGTCTCCGGGTCGTCCCAGCGGCGGCCCATGAATCGCTTGATCGAATAGACGGTGTTGACCGGGTTCGTCACCGCCTGCCGTTTCGCGAGCTGGCCGACGAGACGCTCGCCGGTCTTCGTGAAGGCGACGACGGACGGGATGGTCCGGCCGCCCTCGGCGGAGGCGATGACCGAGGGCTCGCCGCCCTCCATGACGGCGACGACCGAGTTCGTCGTGCCGAGGTCGATGCCGATGATCTTGCCCATGTCGTTGACTACTCCTGATCGGTCGCGGTGTCCGCGTGGTTCGGATGGTTCGGATGGTTCGATGGTTCGGCGTCGCCGGCGGATCCGGTGGATGCATGACCGTCCGCTCCGTCGCTCACGGCGACGAGGGCCGGCCGCAGGACACGGTCCGCGACCCAGTAGCCGCGGGCGAACTCGCCGACGATCTCATCGGCCGGACGTCCGCTGCCGGCGACATGACTGAGCGCCTGGTGGAGGCGCGGGTCGAAGCGGTCGCCGATTGAGGGCTCCATCGGACGGACGCCATCCCACTCGAGGAGTGCGCGGAGCTTGCGGTCGATCGCGGCGATCCCCTCCGCCCACGGATCGTCGGCAAGGGTCGACGGGCGAGCCTCGATGGCGCGGTCGAAATCGTCGAGCGCGTCGAGGATCCGCAGGCGGAGCGAATCCGCCGCCCGGCTGGCCGCGGCCGCGCCGTCCTGTTCCGTGCGGCGCCGGAAGTTGACGAACTCGGCGCGCTCGCGCTGCAGCCCCGCGAGGTACTCGGCCGCCTGGGCGCGGGCTTCCTCGCGTTCCGCCGTGAGCCCCTCGATGTCGGCGAGGAGCTTCGTCGGGGAGACGTCGATCTCCGCCGCCCGCTCCTCCGCCCTCGTGCGCCGGGGCATCCTCGGTCCGTCGTGTCGTTCACGGTCCATCGCGCCGTCCGCTCAGGCGTACAGGTGATCGACGAGCTCGTTCATGAGCGCCGACACGAAGCGGACCGTCCCGATCGCGTGCGGGTAGCTCATCCGAGTCGGTCCGAGGACACCGACCACGCCGACCGCGCGCCCCGGCCGGCCATACGGCGCGAGGACGAGCGACACGTCGCTCATCTCCGGACTGCCGTTCTCGCCGCCGATGAAGACCTGGACGCGGCCCGAGCCGGCGACGGTGCCGAGGAGCTCGCCGAGGTAGACGTGGTTCTCAAGGGCCGAGAAGACGCGCCGGAGCTTGTCGCTCTGCGCGAATTCGGGGGCCTCCATGACGTTGAGGAGGCCATCGCTGAAGAGCTCCTCGATGACCGCCGTATCGAACTCTCGCATCGTCCGGGCGATCCGTTCGGCGACCTTGCGCACGAGCACATTGGCCGGATCCATCGCCGAGAAGCGCTCGAGGGTGGCATCGATCTGGCGGGCCGTGCGGTCCGCGAACAGGCGGTTCAGGCGCTCCGCCGCGTCCGACAGGGTGCCCTGATCCACGGGGTCGTCGAGGTTGAGGAGGATCTGCTTCACCGTCCCCTCGCGAAGGACGAGGATGAGGCTCGCCAGTCGCTCCTGGATGGAGACGAGGTCCACCCGCCGGACGCGCGACGAGCGCGGCTTGGCAGGGGTGGCGAGCCCGGCCGCCTTGGTGAGTCCGGCCAGTGTCGTCGCAGCGAGGCGGAACCAGTGCTCGCTCGCGAACTCGATCTGTCCGAACTGATGGCGGATCATGAGCTGCTCGACCTGGGTGAGCGGCGGCGACTCGACGAGCGATTCGACGTAGTAGCGATACCCGAGGTCGGTCGGGATGCGCCCGGCGCTCGTGTGCGGCTGGCTGAGAAAGCCCGCGGTCTCGAGGTCGGAGAGGATCGAGCGGACGGTCGCGCTCGACACGCCGAGCCCGTACCGCTCGACGAGCGCGATGCTGCCGACCGGTGCGGCGGTCGTGACATATTCCTCGATGACGGCCCGGAGGATCGCCTGCTCGCGGAGGTCCAGCGGGCCATTGGTGCGACGGACGCGACGCGCCACGGCTCGGCTCCTCGGGGAGTTAGCACTCTCACGTCGTGAGTGCTAACGATTGCTCGGGGCATCGTAGCAGTCCGGCCCGGACGGTGTCAACGCTCGGGCTCGTCTCTGTGGACGGGCTCGTCTCTCTCGGGCTCGGCCCGCGCCGTGTATGCGCTCGGCGCGCGGCGGGTATGCACGGGGTGCGTACGTGGCGTGGGTGGCCGATCGAGAGGGCGTCTCCCGCGCCGGATACGCGCGGGTTGCGTACTTGGCGTGGCGAGCGACGTGGCAGACCCCATGATGACCGTCCGCCGTGCGAGGGGCTCGGTCCTGGTCTCGTGTCCTGCGCTTCACCACGCACCCGGCGCGTACGTGACGCGCAGGAGTGACTGAAGCCGGCGCGGCGGCGCGAATCCGCACCGGGAATTCCGCACCGGGAATTCCGCACCGGGATTGTGGCGGGCCGGGTCCGAGGGGGCGTCGTCAGATGAGGCGGGCGAAGAGCTCGTTCGAGAGGAGGCGCCCGCGCGTCGTGAGTCGGAGACGCTCGCCGGCCTCGCCCGCCTCCTCGGCGGCCGCGGCGACTTCGATGAGCTCGGCCGCGAGGGCCCAGCCGGCGATCGCGTCGAGCGGCGGCTCGTGCATCGCCGAGATGGGGATGCCGCGCGATGTCCGGAGGCCGAGGATGATCCGCTCGCTCGCGGCGGTCGCCGCATCGAGCCGCTCCGCACCGCCGGGCGGAAGCTGCGGCGCTCCATCGGCGGGCCGGAGCGACCCGATGTAGCGGTCCAGGCGGGCCGCGTTCCACCGTCGTTCGACGCCATCGAACGCGTGCGCGCCGGGGCCCACGGCCTCGTACGGCCGCCGTTCCCAGTAGGCGAGGTTGTGCCGGCTCTCGTGGCCCGCTCGGGCCCAGTTGCTGATCTCGTAGCCGTGCCAACCCTGCTCGGCGAGCCTGACCACGGTGTGGTGATACATCGCGGCAGCCCGGTCCTCGTCCTGCCAGGGCCGTGCCGCGTCCCGCCAGCGCCGGGCACCGGGACTGGTCACGAGGTGATCGCCGTCCGCACCGGTCAGGCCCTCGGCGTCGGGATCGTCGAGGGTGAGGGCGTACGCGGAGAGGTGGTCGGGTTCGAGCTCGAGTGCGGCATCGAGCGTGGTCATCCAGGAGACGACCGACTGTCCCGGGACGTCGTACAGGAGGTCGAGGTTGACCGACCCGATCCCCGCCGCACGAGCCGTCGCGACCGCGGTCGCGACGTCGCCCGCCCGATGGCGACGGCCGAGCCGTCGAAGCTCGGCCTCGTCGAGGCTCTGAGCACCGAACGAGAGGCGCGTGACGCCCGCCGCCCGCTGGGCCGCCGGGTCGCCGCGGTCGTCCGGACCGGGGTTCGCCTCGAGCGTCACTTCCGCCCCTGCGGCGAGGCCGAAGCGAGCACGGACGAGGTCGACAAGGCCGGCGATCTCGTCGGCCGCGACGAGGCTCGGGGTCCCGCCGCCGAGATAGAGCGTCGCGAGCGGCGGCCGGGTGGGCGTACCGGGCGGCCCGAAGCGCCCGTCGGCGACGTCGGCCCGCAGGTCGATCTCCGTCCGGAGCGCGTCGACGAACACCGCGATCCGGTTCCGCGGTCCGCGCGCCGCGGCACCGGCCACGACGACGAAGTCGCAGTACGGGCAGAGCGAAACGCAGAAGGGGAAGTGGAGATAGAGCGCGACCGGCGGGTCCGCGACCGGGCCCGCGACTGCGTTCGCGGACGGATCGCCGTGGCTGTCCGCCATCACCGCCGGGCGACCGAGGGGCCCGCCATCGAAACGACCCGCCGAGAGGCGATGACGCCGGCGGCCCGGGTCGCCGTGTGGCCCACGAAGGCGGCACCGAGGCCTCCGGTCATCACCGTGAGCCAGCCGCCGACGACGCCGACCCCGAGGACGAGCCCGACGGCGGAGAGCTCGTCGAGCGTCGATCGGTCCTCCCGCGGCGCGGCGACGTGGGTCGCGAGCGTGTACAGGAGGGCCTGGGCGAGGATCGCGAGCGTCGGATCGATGCCCGCCAGGATGAGCAGGCCGAGCAGCAGGCCGCGGAATGCCACCTCGTCGACGAGCGCTGTCGCGGCCGCGGACAGGACCGGCTCGATGAGGTCGGCGTCCCGACCCGACGCTCCGCGGCGACCCATGAGCGTGACGAGCCCCGCTGCGATCCCCGCGCCGAGGAGGCCGTAGGCCGAGCCGAGCACGACGATCCCGGCGATGTCGCCGGGCGCCAGGAGGAGCCCACCGTCTCGGGCCGGGTGGATCGCCACGATCGCGCCGACGAGGATCGCCGCGAGGGCGTACCACGTGACGCGCCAGCGAAGCGGCGCTCGAGCGCCGGTCCCGATCGGCTCATCCTCCGCGATCCCGAAGCGTCGTGCGTCGATTCGGGCGAGGACGAGGAGCAGGACGAGGCCGACAGCGACGAGCGAGCGGAGCGTCTCTTCCATCGCCGCGTCACCGTAGCACGCTGGACGTCCGCCGGGGAGGGGTCAGCCCTCGTCGATGCGGAGGATCGCGAGGAAGGCCTCCTGGGGGATCTCCACGGACCCGACGCGCTTCATCCGCTGCTTCCCCTCCTTCTGCTTCTCGAGCAGCTTCCGCTTCCGGGTGATGTCGCCGCCGTAGCACTTCGCAAGGACGTTCTTCCGCATCGCCCGGACGGTCTCGCGGGCGATGACGTTGGACCCGATCGCGGCCTGGATCGGGATCTCGAACATCTGGCGGGGGATGAGCTCCTTGAGCCGATCCACGAGGACTCGGCCGGTGGACTGGGCGCGGTCGCGATGGATGATGAGCGAGAGGGCGTCGATCGGCTCGCCGTTGACGAGGATGTCCACCCTGGCAAGGTTCGCCGACCGGTAGCCGGCCTCCTCGTAGTCCATGGAAGCGTAGCCCTGGCTGCGGCTCTTGAGCTGGTCGAAGTAGTCCACGATGAGCTCGGCGAGGGGCATCTGGAAGCGGAGCACGACGCGGGACGGGTCGAGGTACTCCATGTCCTGGAACTCGCCGCGCCGGTTCGTCGAGAGCTCCATGAGCGGGCCGATGTACTGCGACGGGGTCACGACGCTGAGCGTCACCCACGGCTCCTGGATCTCCTCGATCTCGGAGACGTTCGGGAGGAGGGCCGGGTTGTCCACGGCGATCGTTCCGCGGCCGGTCGTGAGGACGACCCGATACTCGACGGACGGCGCACTGGCGATGAGGTCGAGGTCGAACTCCCGCTCCAGGCGCTCCTGGACGATCTCCATGTGGAGGAGGCCGAGGAAGCCGCAGCGGAAGCCGAAGCCGAGGGCGACCGAGCTTTCCGCCTCGTACGTGAAGCTCGCATCGTTGAGGTGGAGCTTCTCGAGGGCGTCGCGGAGAAGCGGGTAGTCCTCGCCGCTCAGCGGGTAGATGCCGGCGAAGACGAGGCTCTTCGCCTCCTGGTACCCGGGCAGCGGGGCATCCGCCGGGCGGGCGGCGCTCGTGACGGTGTCGCCGACCTGGGCCTCACGGACGTTCTTCAGGCCGGTCGCGATGTAGCCCACCTCGCCGGCGACGAGCCGCGGGACCGGCACGAGCTGCGGCCGGAAGACGCCGAGCTCGAGGAGCTCGGCCTCGACGCCCGACGCCATGAGCCGGATCGTCTCGTGATCCTCGAGCGTCCCGGCCGCGAGTCGGACGTAGACGATGACGCCCTTGTACTGGTCGTAGTGGCTGTCGAAGATGAGTCCCTGGAGGGGACGGCCCGGGTCGCCCTTCGGGGCAGGGATCCGGGCGACGATCGCCTCGAGGATCTCGGCGACACCGGTGCCGTCCTTCGCCGAGGCGAGGAGGACCTCCTCGCGGGGGATCGCGAGGACGGTCTCGAGCTCGTCCATGATCGTCTCGGGATCCGCCGAGGGCAGGTCGATCTTGTTGAGGACGGGGATGAGGGTCAGGCCCTCGCGCAGGGCGAGGTGGACGTTGGCGAGCGTCTGGGCTTCGATCCCCTGGGTCGCGTCGACGACGAGGATCGCGCCCTCGCACGCCTGGAGGCTGTGGCTCACCTCGTAGGCGAAGTCGACGTGGCCCGGCGTATCGATGAGGTTGAGGGCGTAGGTCAGGCCGTCGCGCGCGGTGTACTCGAGGCGCACCGCCCGGGCCTTGATCGTGATGCCCTTCTCGCGCTCGAGATCCATCGAATCGAGGACCTGGCTCGTCATCTGGCGGGCATCGATGGTGTGGGTGAGCTCGAGGAGGCGGTCCGCGAGCGTCGACTTGCCGTGATCGATGTGGGCGATGATCGAGAAGTTGCGCAGGCGCGCCTGGGGGATGGTCACCGGGCGGGAGTGTAGTCGGTCGGGCCGGTTGCCTTCGCGCCGGGTCTCGATGCCGGGCCTTGACGCCGGGTGGCCCTCCCCCCTCGCGCATTCCCGCATGCAGGCCGTGTCAGGCCGTCTCAGGCCGTCAGGGCGGTCAGAACGGCGACGCCCACCACGACGAGTGCGACCCCGACCACCTGCAGCCGACCGAGCCGCTCGCCGAAGAGGAGATAGGCGCCGACGGCCGCGAGCGGCGCGAACTGCGAAGCGACGATCGCCGTGGTCGCGATCCCGGCCTGCGCGCCGATCGTGTACGCGGAGCTCCCGATCACCTCGCCGACGCCGGCGATCACGACGAGCGGCACCGCGCGGCGCACGAGCCGGATCCGGCCGCTGGCGATGAGCGGGGCGGCGACGAACGCGACCCCGACGCAGCGGGCGATGAGGGCGACCCAGACGACCGGCATGCCCAGCGTCACCGAACGCGCCGAGGCGACGAGCCCGATCGCGAACGCCAGGGCGGCAGCGCTCGCGAACGCGGCCGTGGTGCGCGTGGAGCGGACATGATCGAGACGGGCCGCCGACGGCTCGCTCGCACGAGCTCCGGGGGCCATCGAGGCGAGCGCGACCCCGCTGACGATGACGACGAGCGTCACCGCTGCCGCCGTGGTCAGGGTCTCTCCGAGGGCCACCGCGATGACCGCCGCGAGCGCACCCTCGGTCGAGGCGATCGGCGCGGCGATCCCGACCGGGCCGATGCGGAGTGCTCGGTAGTTGAGATAGAGCCCGATGACGTAGGCGAAGCCGGCCACGACAGCCAGGACGATCGCGGCGGGGTGGAGGTCGCTCGTCGGGCGCACGATGACGGCCGGGCCGGCCGCGGCGACCATCCCGACGACCATGACCCAGGCGAGGACGGACGACGCGCCGATCATCCGGCTCGACCTCGAGGAGACGATCGTGGCAACGGCCCAGCACGCAGCGGCCACCGCACCACCGACGACGGCGATCACCCGGCGGAGTGTACGGGTGGGATGGCGCGCCGCGTGCGGGTGGGCGACGAGGTGGTGGCGGCGGCGGGCGGGGGGCGGTGGCGGGGCGGTGGAGGGCGAGGTGGGGCCGGCGGCGGCGGCGGGAGCGGGCGAGGTGGGGCCGGCGGAAACCGTCAGATGTGCGTCACGCGACCATTGGTCAGGCCAGCGCCGCCAGATGCGCGCCTGGAGGTCAGACGGCACCGATACAGGCGCGTCGATCGAGCATCCATGCTCGTCACGAGCGATCGCGGTCGACGGGGGACGGAAGCCGGCCGACGAGTGCTCACCTGGTGGTCGTTTGTCAGGTTCTGTGACCGAGACGGGTTCTGTGACCGAGGCCGGCCCTCGCGACCGAGCTCTCGCGACCGGCCCTCGCGACCGAGCTCTCGCGACCGGCCCTCGCGACCGAGCCGGCTCATCTGGTACCATCTGCCGTCGCGTCCGCGGTCGACTCGCGCGCCGCGATCGAAGCTCGATCAACCATACGAGAGGTTTGACGTTGGCAACGAAGCCCCGCGGTTGGACCGGCGCGCGGACGCCGTCCGCCCTCAAGCGTGTCCGGACCGCGAAACGTCGAACCGAGATCAACGGCCCGCGCCGTCAGGAAGCGAAGACGCTCGTCAGCAAGGCCGTCAAGGTCGCGACCGGCGCCATGCCCGGTGACGCCGACGCAGCGCTCATCGATGCGCTCTCGGCGCTCGATCGAGCGGCCAAGACCGGCGCCCTCCATCCGAATGCGGTCGCCCGCCGCAAGTCGCGGCTCACCCGCAAGGTGAATGCCGCAGTCGGTGGCAGCCACGTTCAGACGTCGACGAAGCCGACGAAGACGACCGGGACCGCCGCCGCCGCAAAGGCGGCCCGAGCCCGGATCGCGGCCGGCAAGGCCGCCAAGGCCAAGGGAGCTCAGACCGCGGCGGGCAAGGCACGCGCCGCACTCTCGAAGACGGCTCGGGCCGAGGCGGCAGCCGCGGCGAGCTCGACGACCGCGGTGACGGCCGCGACGCCGAAGGCAGCGGCACCGCGCACGAAGGCGCCGGCGAAGCGAGCGACGACGTCCAGGGCGGCAGTCGGCGACAAGGTCGCCACTCCGTCGGCCGGGACCGCCGCGCCGAAGAGCGCCGATGCGAAGGCCACGCCGTCCGCGAAGTCGACGGCCAAGGCTGCGACGAAGACCCCCGCCGCGAAGGCGAGTGCGAAGGCCACGAAGCCCACGACGGCCAAGGCCTCTGCCGCCAGGACCACGGCCAAGGCTGCGACCAAGACCCCCGCCGCGAAGGCGAGTGCGAAGAAGGCGAGCCCGAAGAAGGCGAGCTAGGCCGACGCGTTCAGATTGCGTCGGCCGCGCCCGGCCGAGCTCGCGTCACCCAGACTGAGGCCGCGTCACCGGCTCAGGCCGCACCGCCCGGCTCAGGCCGGCGCCTCGGTCCGGCTAGGCCGAAGAGCGCCGCCCCGCCGAGGCCACCGGCGACCGTCACCGCGAACAGCGTCTCTGCCGTCGCCAGCTGCTGGTTCCAGTAGAACGTCGTGAATGTGGCGACGTTCGTCACGCCCTGACCCGCGAGCTTGGCCGCTCCGTCCGGCACGCCGAGATACCGCGCGTACACGCAGGCGGCACCGGTCGAGCACGCCAGGGGCGGACCGACGCTCGCGTCTCGATACCCATCGTCCGCGGCGAAGAACAACGCCTTGACGACGAGCAGCAGGACGACCATGGCCACACCGGTGACGATGCCGGCGAACCCGCCGTTCGCGCCGATCCGGGTCCATGGACCGCCGCGACGATCCGCCCGGGTGTTCGCGTAGTACCCGATGAGAAGACCAGAGAGCGGAGCGAGGAGCCAGTAGACGGGCTCGATCGGGATGACGAGCAGGAAGCTCACGGCGATGACGACCGCCATCCCGATCCCGACGTAGGCCGCGACGATCGCGCCGCGGTCGACGAAGCGCGTCACCCGCCGGCGCCCCCGGCGGGCGGCGCCCCCGCGAGCGCGGACCTTCCGAGGTAGCGCGCCCCGTCGCCGAGCTCGCCGCCGATCCTCAGGAGCCGGTTGTACTTCGCGACCCGCTCGGATCGGGACGGCGCGCCGGTCTTGATCTGGCCCGTCCCCATCGCGACGACGAAGTCGGCGATCGTCGTGTCCTCCGTCTCGCCGGACCGGTGGGAGACCACGGCGGACCAGCCGGCCCGTCGAGCGAGCTCGATCGCCTCGATCGTCTCCGTGAGCGTCCCGATCTGGTTGAGCTTGATGAGGACCGAATTCGCCGAGCGCTCGGCGATGCCGCGGGCGATGAACCGCGGGTTCGTCACGAAGATGTCGTCGCCGACGAGCTGGATGCGGTCGCCGAGCCGCCGGCTGAGCTCGGCCCAGCCGGCCCAGTCGTCCTCGGCCAGGCCATCCTCCAGCGAGACGATCGGATAGCGGTCCACCCACGAGACCCAGAGGTCGATGAGCTCGGCCGAGTCGAGTGTCCGTCCCTCCCGCGAGAGGCGATAGCGGAACGGGGCACCCTCGACTCCGGATCCCGCCTCGAGGATGGAGCTGGCCGCCGGGTCCAGGGCGATCGCGACGTCCTCGCCCGGCCGATAGCCGGCCCGTTCGATGGCCCGGAGGATGATCTCGACCGCCGCCTCGTTCGACGGGAGCGAGGGGGCGAACCCGCCCTCGTCGCCCTGCCCGGTCGCGTGCCCGCCCTCGTGAAGGATCGCCCGGAGGGCGGCGAAGATCTCCGCCCCGGCCCGCAGCGCCGCGCTGAAGTCGTCGACGCCCACCGGCATCACCATGAACTCTTGGAAGTCCGTCGAGTCCTGGGCATGCTTGCCGCCGTTGAGGATGTTGAACTGCGGGACCGGCAGGATGCGGGCTCCGACCCCGCCGAGATAGCGGTAGAGCGGCAGGTCGTGGGCCGCCGCCGCTGCGTGGGCGCAGGCGAGCGACGCGCCGAGGATCGCGTTGGCGCCGAGGGCGGCCTTGTTCGGCGTCCCGTCGAGGTCGATCAGGAGCCGGTCGATCCCCGGCTGATCGGCGGCGTCGAGGCCGACCAGCTCGGGACCGATCCGGTCGCGGACGTTGGCGACCGCCGTGAGGACACCCTTGCCACCGAAGCGGCGCACGTCGCCGTCACGGAGCTCGACGGCCTCGTTCACCCCGGTCGATGCGCCGGACGGAACGGCCGCCCGCCCCACGGAGCCGTCCGCCAGGGCGACGTCGACCTCCACGGTGGGATTCCCGCGCGAGTCGAGGATCTCGCGCGCGTCGACGAACTCGATGGTCGTGTCCACCGTCACGCCGGCACCTCGGCCGGAGCGTCGGCCGGCGTGCGATCGAGGAGCACGGCGATGCCCGGCAGCTCGCGACCCTCGAGGAATTCGAGCGACGCCCCGCCGCCGGTGCTGATGTGGGTCATGCGGTCCGCGAGATCCTGCTGCTGGACGGCCGCGACGGAATCGCCGCCGCCGACCACGACCGTCGCCCCGCCGTCCGCCTTGGCGGCGAGGAACCGCGCCATCGCCTTCGTGCCGTGGGCGAACGACGGGATCTCGAAGACCCCGAGGGGTCCGTTCCAGAACACGGTCCGGGCCGGCTCGAGCGCCGCCTCCATGAGGTCACGGCTCTTCGCCCCCACGTCGACGATGTGCCAGCTCGCCGGGATCCGCTCGGCCGGGAGGGTCTTGTACTCGGTGCCCCGGGTGACCTCCTTCGCGACGATGACATCCACCGGAAGGACGATGGGCACACCGCGCGCTTCGGCCGTGGCGAGGATCCGTCGGGCGTCCTCCACGCGGTCGGGCTCGGCGAGGCTCTTGCCGATCGCCTTGCCCTGGGCGAGGAAGAACGTGTTCGCCATCCCGCCGCCGACGACAAGGAGGTCGACCTTCGTGAGGAGGTGCTCGAGGACCCTGATCTTGTCCGACACCTTGGCCCCGCCGACGATCGCGGCGAACGGGCGGGCCGGCGCGTCCATGAGGTTGGAGAGGGCTTCGATCTCCGACTCCATGAGCAGACCCGCGTAGGCCGGCAGGAGCTTCGCGATCCCGACCGTCGAGGCGTGGGCACGATGGGCCGTCCCGAACGCGTCGTTGACGTAGATATCCGCGTACGAGGCGAGGGTCGCGGCGAACTTCGGGTCGTTCCGTTCCTCTTCGGCGTGGAACCGGAGGTTCTCGAGGAGGAGGGCCTCGCCGCCGCGGAGCCGCCTGATCGCATCCTCCGTGCCGAGGCCGAGGGCGTCCCCGGTCACCGGCACGTTGCGGTTGAGGATCGTGGCGAGCCGCTCGGCGATCGGCCGGAGGCGCAGGCCGTCCTGGACCTTGCCGTCCGGCCGGCCGAGGTGGCTGGCGAGGATGACCCGGGCGCCCTGGCCGAGCAGGGCCCGGATCGTCGGCAGGGTCGCCCGGATCCGTTGATCGTCCGTCACCTTGCCGTCGGCGAGGGGAACGTTGAAGTCGACCCGGACGAAGACGCGCTTCCCCGATGCGTCGACGTCGCGGATGGTGAGCTTGTCCATGCGATCAGGCTCTCGCCGCGGCCGGCAGACGGGCCGCGACATAACCGATGAGGTCGGCGACCCGGCAGCTGTAGCCCCACTCGTTGTCGTACCAGGAGATGACCTTGACCATCGTCCCGCCGAGGACCATGGTGGAGGCGGCGTCGATGATCGAGCTGCGCGTGTCGCCCCGGAAGTCCGTCGAGACGAGCGGCTCGTCGGACACGCCGAGGATGCCCTGGAGCGGCCCCGCCGCAGCCGTCCGGAACGCAGCGTTGAGCTCCTCGACCGTCGTCTCGCGGCGGACGTCGGCCGTGAAGTCGACGACGCTCACCGTCGGCGTCGGGACTCGGAGGCTGAACCCGTCGAACCGGCCCTTGAGGTCGGGTATGACGAGGGCGAGTGCCTTCGCCGCACCGGTCGTCGTCGGGATGATGTTCTGGCCGGCAGCTCGCGCGCGGCGCGGATCCTTGTGGGCGACATCGAGGATCCGCTGATCGTTCGTGTAGCTGTGGATCGTGTTCATGAGGCCGCGCTCGATGCCGAGCAGATCGTGGACGACCTTGGCCGCCGGAGCGAGACAGTTCGTCGTGCAGCTCGCGTTGCTGATGATGTGGTGGGCATCCGGGTCGTACCTGCCCTCGTTGACCCCGAGGACGATCGTGATGTCCTCGCCCTTGGCCGGGGCACTGATGACGACCTTCTTCGCGCCCGCGGTGAGGTGCGCCCTGGCCTTGTCCGCGTCGGTGAAGAGGCCGGTCGACTCGAGAACGATGTCGACGCCAAGATCGCCCCACGGGAGGGCCGCCGGATCCCGCTCGCTGAGGACGCGGATCTCCCGACCGTCGATGATGAGCGCGTCGGCCGTGTGGTCGACCGTTCCCGGGTACGCGCCATACGTCGAGTCGTGCTTGAAGAGCAGGGCGTTGAGCTCGGTATCGACGAGGTCGTTGACCGCCACGACCTCGACGTCCGGCGCCCGCTCGATGAGCGCCTTGAGCGACTGACGGCCGATCCGACCGAAGCCGTTGATGCCGACGCGGACAGCCATGGTCCGAACCCTCCTGATCGCGACGGCCCGGGCAGGCACGTCGATGGTGGAAACGCACGAGTGGGTTCCGACGGCTCACCGCCGACCGCGCTCGCCGAGCGCCGCGTCGGCGGTCGATCCGACCGGACGCGTCAATCGTACGATGGACGGCCTGCCACCGATAGTAAGGACCGTCCCGGAACGTGAGGACCGTCCCGGAATCCGGTCAGGCGGCGCGGGAGCGGGCCCGGACGAGGGCGAGGGCGCCGATGAGGCCGACGTCGTCGCCGAGGGCAGCTGCCACGATGCGGACCCGCGACGCAGCGGTCCGGAAGGCCGTTGCGCGGACCGCGTCCCGTGCCGGACCGAGGAGGCGTTCCCCCTGCGCCGCCGCGATGCCGCCGCCGACCACGACGATCTCCGGCGCGAAGACGTCCACCATCCCGACGAGCGCAGCGGCGAACGCCCGGCGGGCGAGCTCCATGATCGCCGCGGCGTCGGGGTCGCCACGTTCCTCCGCCGCGGCGACATCGCGGGCCGTGATCGGGCGCGCTCCGATGCGCCGGGCGAGGTCGGACAGGCCCGGCGCGCCTCCGCGATCGATCGCGTCCCGGGCCGCGCGGGCAATCCCGACACCGGAGCTGTACGCCTCGAGGTGGCCACGCGCGCCGCAGCCGCACGGTGGGCCGTCCAGGTCGACCACGACGTGGCCGAGTTCGCCGCCAAGGCCGCCCGAACCGGCGAGCAGCCGACCGTCGACGAGCACGGCCCCGCCGATGCCGGTCGAGACCGTGAGGTAGAGCGCATGCCGCGCCCCCTTCGCGGCACCGAAGGCGATCTCGCCGAGGAGCGCGACGTTCGTGTCACGCTCGAGCACCGCCGGGAGACCCATCGCCGATCCGAGCGGCTCTGCCAGCGGCAGATCTCGGAACGCCGGGCCGAGATTCGGTGGTTCGAGGAGCAGCCCGCCGACCGGATCGACCGGTCCCGGGGCGCTGATCCCGACGGCGTGGATCCCCGTAACGTCCGCGGACGCGGCCGTGGATCGCACCGCGGCGAGGAGGGCGACGGCGTCGGCGACGACGGCGACCGGACCATCGGCGATCCGCGTCGGGCGTTCCGCGCGCGCCACGATCGATCCATCCGGACGGACGACCGCCGCCCGGATGCGGCTCGCCCCGAGGTCGAGGGCGAGGATCGGCCCGACGTCGAGGGCGAGGATCGGCCCGAAGCCATGGGTCCGGGACAGCCGACGGCCCCCGCCGTCACCGGCGGGGGCCGTCCAGGCTCGGGTGCTCCCGGTGCGTCAGCCGCCGATCCTGAAGACCTTCCCGCCGCACTTCGGGCAGGTGCCCGAAATCGCCGGCTTGCCGTTCTTCATGGTGATCTTCTGCGGATTCCGGACTTCGACCTTCATCTTGTCCTTGACGCAATACGCTTCGGCCATCCCGGGCGTCCTCCTCTACTCCGCGTCGCGGCGCGAGACACACGTCACGCGTCCGCAGTTCACGATCGTCCCCACAGCGACGGTCGCCATCGATCCGCCGACGCCTCGCGGCGCTGGCGGTCCATGTCGGCGAGGATGCGGAGTCCTTCGAGACCCGTCTCCACGCACGCTGCTTCGGCACGGTCCTTGGCTTCCCCGTCGACGAAGTCGCCGGTCGAGCGCTGGGCATAGACGGCGCACACGACGCCGGCACGACTGCGGGCCAGGCCCGCGAGCACGAGCAGCGCCGATGCCTCCATCTCGAAATTCAACACCCGCTGCCGGGCCATCTCTTCGGCGAGGTCAGGGTAGCGGATGGGGAGTCGCGGGATCGGCCGGCCCTGCGCGCCGAAGAACCCGGGCGCTGTGGCGGTGATCCCGACATGGGCGCGGTGGCCGAGGACGTGGGCCGCCTCGACGAGCGCGGCGACCGCCTCGTAGTCGGCGACCGCTGGGTAGCCGTCGTGGACGAAGAAGCTCGTCGTCGCCTCCAGACGGACCGCGCCGCTCGTGATGATGAGGTCGCCGAGGCCGATCTCCGGCTGCAGCGCCCCGCAGGAACCGACGCGGATGAACGTGGGGTTGTCCGTGATGGCCAGGATCTCGGCGACGACGATCTCGACGTTGTCCGTCCCGATCCCGGTCGACACGATCGACACGCGTCGGCCGCGATACATGCCGGTGACCGTCGCGAACTCGCGGTTCCGTCGTTCGAGCTCGACCGACTCGAGTCGCGTGGCGATCCGGGCGGTCCGGTCGGGATCGCCGGGGAGGAGGATGTACTCGGCCACCTCGCCGCGGCCGAGTGCGATGTGGTACTGCCGTTCTCCGATCGGGAGTGCGACGCGGTGGTCCGCGTTCGTCGGCAAGACCTCGTCCCTCGCTCACCGGTGTGCTTCGCGGGCGCGAAACTCGGCCGAGGATAGCCCCGCGCTCGAACGAGCGTCAACCTGAACCGAGCGTGGGTCACGCTCGGGTGATACGGCTCCGTCCGCCGACCGCCATGCCATCGGCGTCGTGGGGGGCGCCGCCACGACAGTTTCGAGGCGGATCGCGATCCTCCGGGCGCGCGTGCGACGGAGGTGTCGACGGCGGAGGACCACCGCCCCGATGGCCGCGACGACCACGAGGACGAGCGCTCCGAGACCGGCCGGCGCGGTGTCGCCGAGGCCGCGCGCCTCGCCGAGTCCGGCGGTCGTGACGGGTTTGCCCTCGGTCGGCGGTAGCGGTCCGTTGGGATCGACCCGGTCATCCGGGGCCAGCGCTGCGCTCGAGGAACCCGACGGATCGCCCGTTCCGAGGTCGTCGACGCGAACGATCCCCGCCGCGGCGGTCACCCGGAGCCGCGGGCCGGCCTCGACCCGGCCGATGGCGTCGAGCGCGTCGCCGGGGGCGAGGATGGACAGGTACATGGCGGCCTCACCCGTCAGGGCGACGTCACCGATACCGGTCCCGTCGTCGAGACGGATCGTGCCCCGCTCGCTGCCGACCGCGACGACGATCCCGCCGATCCTCACCATCTCATCGAGGTGGTCGGTGAGGGTGGAGACGTCGACGTCGAGTGGCTCCGGGACGACTGCGGCCGCCGTGGGAGGCGTCGCACCGTCCGAGCCGGGCGTCCCGGAGCCGGGACGGTCCCGACCGGTCCCTCGGCCGAAGGATGCCGAGCCTCCCGCGACGCTCACGACGACGTCCCTGATCGATCGAGGCATGACGGCGAATCGACGGTCCCTGGCGCTGGGATATGGGCGCCGGACGACCCCCACGATGGACGCCCGATGGCCCTCGATGAGGACGGAGGCTGGGATCCCCGCCGCGTCGATTCCGGCGATCGCGATGCGGGCAGACCCGACGAGGAGATCCGCGCGCCAGGTGTCGCCGGCTCGTCGCACGTCGACGAGGACGCCGGTCGCACGGACGAGGCGCCATTCGTGGGCGGCGCCGGGCGAGGCGGCGAGGAGGAGCGGCGTGACGGGCACCCCGACGCCGAGATCGGTGACGGACGTCGCGGTGAACCGCGGAGCGCCGTACGCCCGACCGATCGCTCCGTCCACCCGGACCTTCGCGCCCACGGCCAGGGCTGACGCGCCGGCGGGGAGCCGGATGGCCACGGCCGCACTCGCGTCCTGGATGACGACGACGAGGCCCTTCGAGTCGAGCAGCCGTCCGGCGGCGGTGACCGTCCCCTGGATCCGGACGGGAGAGCCCGCGGCGAGGAGGGCGTCCACGATCGCGATCGTCGGCCTGGAGGCGGCAGGGCTCGGTGTCGCGGAGGGCGCCGAACCGAGGAGCGCGACGTCCGCCCGGTCGCGGAGCCAGATCCGGTACCCGTCGAGTCGCCCGGTGCGGCTGGCTCGCTGGCCGACGATGCCGGTGAGCCGGACGGAGGCGCCCTTCGGCAGGTCCGCCGTCCCGATCCCGGAGGAGGCGTCGGCCATGACGAGGACACGTCTGCCACTGACGGGATCGAGGACCGCCAGCGACAGGCCGCCGCCCGAGACCCGCCTCGGACCCGAATCGATGGTCGCCACCAGGACGACGAGACGCGCCTCCACCGATTCGCCGAGATCCAGCGACGTGATCGAGAGCGGGAGCGGGGGCGGCGAGGAACCGAGGACGAGCAGCCCGGCAGAGGTCGGGCGGACCTCGAGCTGGCCGTACGGTGCGGCGGTCCTCCCGACGACCTCCACGAGCGACCCGCGCACGAGTCCCGCGGCGCCATCCGGCGATCGCACGACGATCGCTCCGGAGGCATCCGCGATCGAGAAGAGCCGCAGACTCCCGAGACGCCGCGTCTCGGCCGTGACGACACCTCGGACACGGACCTGGGTGCCGACCGCGAGGGCGCGAGCGTCGGCGATCGCCTGGACCGGGTCCGTCGGTGCGGGAGTCGGCGCCGGAGTTGCCGTTGGAGTCGGCGCCGGAGTTGCCGTTGGAGTCGGCGCCGGAGTCGGAGTGGGCGTGGGTTCGGGTGTCGGACTCGGTGTCGGCGTGGGCTCGGGCGTCGCTGTCGGCGTGGGCTCGGGTGTGGGACTCGGTGTCGGCGTGGGCTCGGGTGTGGGGGTCGGCGTCGGCTCGGCGACCAAGAGATCGCCAGGCAGCGTTCCGTAGACCCGGTACCCGCTCGCGCCGGTCCCCGAGCTGTCACGCTGGCCGATCGGCCCGCGGACTGTGACGCTCGATCCTCGCCCGACCGTCAGCCCGCCGACGGCGGCCGGCGTGACGACGACGCGCACGGATCCGGACCCATCGTCGATGAGGAGTCCGGTCCCGTCCGCGAGCGTCGACGGGGCCTCCAGAACGATCCCGGTAACCGTGGCGCGGCGGCCCTCAACGGATTCGGAGACCGTTCCGGAGGCGAGGACGATCGGGTCCGGGAGCGCCGCCGACCCGACGACGGCCGAGGGATCGAACGAGGCGCGAAGTGTCCGCTGGCCATATCGATCGTCGATGGACCCACCGATCCGGAGCACGGTCCCGGCGGCCACACCCGGCCCGGCGGCCGTGTCGAGGTAGATCGCCATACCACCGGTCGAATCCTGGATGAACGCCGTGCGTCCAGATTCGAGGACGCCGAGTTCCGTCGTGAGGACACCCTCGATGATCACGGACGACCCGTCGGGAAGCGTCCGTGCGACCGCGATCGAGGAGATGGAGGGCGTTGGGGTCGGCGTTGGGGTCGGCGTGGGGGTTGGCGTGTGCTGCGGGGTGGGCGTGGGAGTCGGCGTGGGAGTCGGCGTCGGCGCAGGGGTCGGCGTGGGCTCCGGCGTCGGCGCAGGGGTCGGCGTCGGGGTTGGTGTCGGCGTGGGGATCGGTGTCGGCTCCGGCGTCGGCGTCGGCGTCGGCTGCGATGTCGGCGTGGGAGTCGGACTTGGCGTCGGGCTCGGCGCATCCGACGGTGCGGGCGGCGCGGCAAGGTTCTGGGCGACCGGCGCGGCCTGGATCGCCAGATCGCTTGCGTTGTCGTTGGTGTCCTCACCGTTCCCGGCGGCGCCGCCGGGTCCCCGTTCGATGCTCGATCGAGCCGGAGGCGCGGGCGCCGCCGTTCCTTCGACGAACGCGTTCGTCGCGTCGCCCCAGCCGACTGCATCGATGGGCGTGCCGCCGACGGGCCGGATGACGATCGCGCCGCCGGTGGCGGCGATGCCACCGCTGTAGGTCGCATCCGCGGACGCCGCGAACACCCCAAGGACGTTGGCGACGAGGAGGTGCTGTCCAGGCGCCAGCGGCCGCGACGCGCTCCAGCTGACCTTGCGGGTGACCGTCGCCCCCGACGAAGTGGCATAGACGACCTCGAGACCCTCGAGATCAACCGCCACGGAGCCGGCGTTCGTCAATTCGACGTACTCGTCCGAGGCGGACGACCCGCCGGTCACCACTTCGGCGATGAGCAGCGACGCCGGCGGCCAGCCGACCGCGGCAGCGGGCGCCGCATCCTCCGCTCCTCGCCCGGTGCCGCCGATCGTCGTCCCGGCAAGGAGCGCGACGAGAAGGACGAGACTGCACACGAGACGCCGGGCACGAACCATCGAACGACCTCCCGGCGGGTCTCGGGGGGCGGGTGCGAGCTCATGCGTTGTACGCTGACCGACTCACCGGCGACTCACCGGCGACTCACCGGGGACTCACCGCCGTGTGCCGGACCGCTGGCCCGGACTCACCGCCGACGTAGCTGCGACGCGCCGCAACCACCCGAACGACGGCACGGCCCCTGCGCCTCGACTACCATGCGCGAGAACCATCGCAGAGGAGGGACCGTGGCCCGCGCCAAAAGGACCGATCGCGCCGAAGCGCGCCGCCGCTACCGGGCGGAGGCCGCGGAGGCTGCCGCGACCGAGATCCCGGATGACGACGAGGCCGCCCCCGCGGGAGCGGCCGGGGCGAGGCCCGGTTCGGCCGCAGCGAGGAGTTCGGCAACCGGCGGCCCGACACCGCGACCCGGCTTCCTCGGCGCCTTCCGGAGCGCGTATCACGTCGCCGATATCCGCGGCGACCTCCGCGCACTGCCGGGTCTCGTCCGCGGTCGAGCGTTCCTCGTGTCGAGCGGGCTCATCGTCGCGACCCTCGTCGTCGCCGTCGCCACCACCGGGGTCCCGAACGCCGTCACCGCCCTCGTGGTGGCCCTGTTCCTCGGTCCGTTGCCGATCGGTGCGATCTACGCGGCCGGAGCCCTCGCGCCGCGAGCCTCGTACCTGCTCGGCGCGATCGCCTCGTTCCTCGGGACACTCGGCCTGGTCATCTACGCGGTCACCGTGACCCGGAGTGTCCCCTCGATCGCCGACGTCGTCTACGCCTTCGTCTTCTACACGGTCTTCGGCGGCGTCATCGGCGCCGGCCTCGGCTTCTACCGACGGCTCCTCCGGGCGCTCAATCCCACGCCGGATCGGCGGCCCTCACAACGTCCGAGGAATGGAGCGAAGGCAGGAGCGAAGGCTCGCTGAGGCACCTCGAGGCGTCCCGGGCGCGTTGACCCGCGCACGCCGCGATCGGATGGCCGCACGATCGTGACGCCGTCATCGTCCGCCCGGCACCTGCCGGCGCTCGCGTCGCCCGCCTTCCGCATCCTGCTCGTCGGGGTCTTCGTGTCGAACGTCGGCACGTGGATGCAGGTCACCGCCCTCGGCTGGCTCGTCCTCCGCCTCACCGGTTCGGCCGGATCACTCGGCCTTGCCGCCTTCGCGGGCAGCGCGCCGGCGCTGCTCCTGACGCTCTACGCCGGCGCCCTCGCCGACCGCGTCGACCAGCGCCGGATCCTGCTATGGACCCAGGTGGCGCTCGCCCTGTTCGCCGGACTCCTCGCCGTGCTCGTCCAGGCGGACGCGATCCTGTTCTGGCACGTGCTCGTGCTCGCGGTCCTGGCCGGCATCGCGAATGCCCTCGCCAGCCCCGCGTTCCAGGCCATCGTGCCCGGGATGGTCGATCGGTCCGCCCTGGGCAACGCCATCGCGCTCAACAGCGCTCAGTTCAACCTCGCGCGGATCGTGGGACCGGCGGTGGCGGGCATCCTCATCGGCGTCGTCGGCGAGGCCGCGAGCTTCTGGCTCAATGCGGCCAGCTTCGGGGCCGTCATCGTCGCCCTGCTCGCCATCCGGATGCCGACCCAGGCGGCCATCACGCACGATCAGGCGGGCTTCTGGTCGAACCTCGGCGAGGGCATCGACTACGTCCGGGAACGGCGCCAGCTCGTCGCGTTGCTCCTGCTCGCCGCCGCGCCGGCCGTCCTCATCCTGCCGTACCTGGCGCTGCTGCCGATCTTCGCCGCCGACCTCGGCATCGGTGCCGCCGGTCTCGGGCTCCTGACCGCCTCGATCGGCATCGGGGCCCTGGTCGGTGCGATCGGCGTGGCGCTCCTCCGCAGGGACGGCGCGAGCGGACGGACCGTCGCCGTCGGGCTTACGCTCATGGCTCTCACGGTGGCGGTCTTCGCGGTGTCGCGGAACCTGCTCGTGACCTGCGGGGCGCTCGCCATCCTCGGCGCCTCCCAGGTCGCGTACTACACGGGCACGAACACGCTGGTCCAGCTCCTCTCGCCGGCCCGGCTCCGGGGACGGATCCTCAGCTTCTACGTCCTCACCTCCATCGGCGTCTCGCCGCTCGGGAGCCTCGTCGCGGGAGGCGTGGCGGAGGTCATCGGCGCGCCGCTGACGCTCGTCGCCGGCGGCGGCCTGACGATCATCGCCCTGGGAGTGGTGCTCGCCTGGTACCCGGATCTGTGGCGCCTCAGGGTCGCGGCCGTCGAGACGCCGGAGGGCGCCCTCCGGCCGGTGACGGAGGCCGATCGACCACCGGACCGATAGGCGCGGACGCGTCAGCCGGCCTCAGCCGGATCGACCCGTGCCGGGTCAGCCGAGCCGCCGCATCCCCGCGTGGCCGGGGATTTCGTAAGAACGCCAGACAGGCGGTCGTCGGGCGCGCGCCTGACCGGAACAGATCGTCGGCTGGAGCGATTGCGCCTGACAACTCAGGGGCCAATGCGCGGGGAACGGCGAGGCGAACCCTGATCGGCCCGACCCGATCGAGCGGGGGAACGAGCCGCCCAAGAACCCGATGTCCGCGGGCTGCTCCGCAGCGAGGCCCGCTGGACCCCACCAGCCGTCGGCACCCGCCGCATACAAGCCGGGCCAGCGGCTCCGATCGAGCGGGGTCGGATCCCAGGCGAGGGACCAGACGTTCGGGCGGACCCGGAGGAGCCAGCTCGCGATGATGTCGTCTTGGGTCAACGCGTCGAGCGAGCGGAGCCTCCGGGCATACCAGCGGCGCCACCGGACGAGAGAGCGGGCGTCGTCAGTCAAGGGAAAGAACGCGGTCGGAGGATCGCATGGGATCGAAGTTTGAAGTCGCCAAGCACGCGGCGGCCGGGCACGAAGTGGAGTGACCCGCTCGGTCCTCCGCGAGCGGTTCGCGGAGGCGACTGCGAGACGCTCGACGATCCCGCGATAAGCGCCCTCAATCTCGGCACGGAGCGTCCGCCCTGCATACGACCGATCGATGACGGCACAGCGTCGACGCGCCGCACGAGATCCTCGTGGCCGACCGCGAATCGCACGGGAGACCATCGTCCAGCGGGCGCAATGGCACGTCCCGAAAGGGCAGCCCTGCCTCAGGCTCGCATTCGTGCGGCGGAGAGTCCCCGGCTGACCCGCTCCGAAAGGAGGCGCGGTGCACCCGGTCACCTGTCTCCGAGGTGCCAGCGTCAAATCAGCCTCGCCGTGCGGAGCCGGCTGCGTATAGTCTGCTGGTAACCACCGCAGGAAGAGGGCAAGACCGGCGGGGCACCGGAGGGGTTCGACATGCAGTATGGCGAAGACCGGGGTGCTCACGGGCAGCGGACGGCTCCATCGCGTCGGTCGTTCGCGACCCGGCCCCGGGAGAGCACATGAACGGTACAGGGCGACGGCTTCGGGTGCTCGCATGGGCGGGAGTCACACTACTTACCGCGGCCTGCACGTCCGGTAGGTCGTCGGTGCCGCCCAGTGCGGCTGCCTCTGCTCCAGAGATCACCCCAGCCATGGTAACCGCGGCACCGAACCCCGCTGCTCAGGGGCTCTCGGGCTACCTTGCGATCGCGGGCAACGGCGTCGTCTTCCTGCAGTGGACGCAGGCGGGCGACGGCCTGACGGGTTCGCTCACCATGGCCTACACGCCGTCAAATGACTCGACCACGCTGAAGACCCAGAACGCCGCGTTCACCGGCGTCGTCAACGGATCGTCGGTGACCCTGAGCTTCGCCCAGGGGCTGGGGATCAGCACGACGTGGACCGGCGCGTTCAGCGGGTCTTCGCTGGTGCTGAGCTTCGCGGCCCCCGACGGCAGCTTGTCCACGCTGACGTTCGAACCGGCCACCGTGGCCGACTACAACCGGGCCCTGGCCCACGTGCAGACGCAGGTCCAACAGGCGCAGGCGGCCGCGGCGGCCGACGCGGCCGCACAGCAGCAAGCGCAGGAGCAACAGCAGCAGCAGGCGCAGGAAGAAGGCGCCATCGACTCAGGATCACGGGCGGTGGCAGGCGACATCACAACCGTCGCTGGCGACGTCAGAAGCATGCAGGCGGACCTCGGCCACGTGCCGAACGACCTTGTGAACATGCAGAACGACGTGAGTGCCACGTACAAGGACCTGCAGGCCGTCATCGCGGAAGCCCAGCAGTACCCCAGCGGGAACAACGGCAGCGTCTGCACGGACGCTTCTGGCGTCGGCACCGATGCATCAGGGGTTGCCACGGATGAGTCAGGGATCGAGACCGATGGCTCCGGACTTGCGACGGACATCGACGGCGTCCAGCAGGACATCACGACGCTTCAGCACGACGTCTCAAACCTGCAGGCTGCGGAGGCCGTCCTCCCCTCGTACCAGCCAGCAGGGTTGCCTTCCGCCGCCGCGGTTTCGCAGGCCGTGGCGTCGGCGAACACCGCCGTGGCGGCGGCCAGGCAGACGTTCGCAGGCTACCTCGCGAAGGCCAAGCAGATGGTGGCGACGGCCAACGGGTACGCGGCGGACGCGCAGAACGTCTGCAAGCAGGTCGGCGGGTAGTCCGGGAGAATGGCTGTGATGCGCTAGCTTCGTCGGCTCGCTATCCCGGTACTGGTGGTTGTGCTGGCCGGGTTCGTCTCGACCTGGCAGGCGGGTTCGTCAGGACTCAGCCGGCCCGGCTATGCGGTCGTCGTGCCCCCGCCGACGATCGGCGCAGCCAGTCGGGTGGACCTCGCCGCTCTGCTGCGGACCGGTACCCGCACCCCACCCGCCAGCATCAGCTCCAGGCAGCCAGCCGGGTCGCGCCCCGGCTGGCTGCTTTCGCGGTCACCGGCAACGTCTCCAACACGGTGTCCACGACGGTCGGCACATCCGCCGACTGGTCGGGCTACGTCGTGGGCACGGGTCCCTATACCAGTGTCACCGGGACCTTCACTGTGCCCAATCTCGCCGCCACGCCCACGGAGACCCTCACGTCCGAGCGGGTCTGTCACCTGTCCCTTGACAGGCCGACGACACCACGGGCCAGAACCTCTTTCGGCGCATGGGTTGTCCTAGACATCGGCGCGCAGGCCGCCGAGAGGTCCTCTCGCTCCCAAGTCATCTCGATACGGATGTCACGCTTCGATCGAAGGCATCAGCTTTGCAAGCTCATTCACAAGTTTTCGGAAAGACCGGGAACGCGCGATCGCGGCTTCGACATTAAGGAGCTCCGCAAAGGCGGCCTGATCATCGGTTTCGAGATAGCTTCGCGCGCCCATCTCGCGATCAAGCCTGCCCTTCGGCGAGGCGATCGAATCCGGGTCTGGTGCGGGCGTGGCGGCTGCTCCGATCCCGCGAAGACCGCGAAGTCCCTCGATCCCTCCCAGAATCCAGGACTCGAACTCTTGATTCGCTAAGACGACGCCGACCGGCATCCCCCGTCCGACGGCCTGGGCTCTGGCCTGGAGGCTTGGACCCAGCTCGGCGGGGCAGTCTTCGTCCGCATCGAGAACGATCAATATCGATGCGCACCCTGGCTGAAGCAGCGCCAGCTCGATAGCCTTCTCGAGCTCATCGGGCTTGACCACTCGCTGCCTCTTCACCCGGATTGCTTTCATGCGTGGATAGAGACCGCGCTCCCGTAGCAGCTTCCGAACAAGAACCGGCACGGCCTCCGCATCACCGTGGCCTTCGACGATCGTCACCACTAGGTCAGTCGTGGGCCGGGCGTCCAAAGAGATCCAACTCCGCGTTCAAGTGGACACTGGCCGCCAGGTCTGGATCGAGCGAGTTCGCCCGCAGCAGTTCACCTGCCGAGTAGAGACCGCGCCGGACCGCGGCTCGACTAGCTGCACTTACCGGGCTAATCGATGTTCGGCCCGCGGTGGCCGTGACCACTCGGATCTGCTCATCAGCGATCTTCGGGCTGTCGAGCAGATCCGGACTGTGTGTCGTGATCAGCACCTGACTGCGCTGTTGTCCCTCCAGGAAGGCATCGAGCAGCACATCGAGCGCGCCCGGATGCACCGTCGACTCGGGCTCCTCCACGGCCACGAAGGGGGGCGGAGGCTGCTGATAGATCGCGAGCAAGAGCCCGAAGACCCGAAGTGTTCCATCGGACATGTTCAGCGGTGGGAACGTCCAAGGGTACTGGGTGCCAATCTGTTGCCGGAACTGAAGGGTCTCCTTTGACCCAACACGTTCGTACTCCACGGACGTGGTCCCAGGCACCACCTTACCCAGCAGCCGGCAAAGCCGCTCGTAATCCTCCGTGTTCCGCGCCTTTACTTCTCGCAGCACGGAAGCCGCATTGCTACCGTCCTTCTTCAGGGAGAGGCCCGTGTCCGGGTCCTGAAGCGCTCGAATGTGGTCCGGCACGAGCGAGTAGAACCTCATGCCGGCGATGAAGTCGTAGACGTCCCGGAACTCCTCGGTGGCTGACAGGACGGTCAGTGCCAACCGATCAGGTGCAATGCGCGGGCGGACCCCGCTGGGGGCCTCTTTGAACTCGCCTTCTCGCAGGTCGTAAGCGGCGGAGATGACGCCCTCGGTCGCAATGCGGCACGTCTCCCGCTTAACGACGAAGTCTCCTTGGGAGCGCGCGGCGATCTCGAACGCGTAGCTGGCTATTCGGCGGCCAGTCAGACGCAGGTCGAGCCGGATGCCCATGTTCGTTGGGTGCCCGGCCGAACGCCGACGCACTCCGTCGATTCCGCCGCGCACCTGGACGGCTCTGGCCAACGTCGAGGTGACAGAGTCCGTCACGAATGACAGACAGTCCACGAAGTTACTCTTGCCCGAGCCGTTCGGACCGACCAGCACGGTCAGCTGGCCGAGGTCCACTACCACCTCATCCAGACTGCGAAAGTTGCGAGCCTGGATCTGGAGCAAGGTTGGCTTCCGTTGCGATGACGTTTCCCCTGAATCAAGCTGCGATTGAGGGAGCGAGCTGCGGCCGCCATCACTCGGGGAAGACGATCCCTTCCTCGGTCGATGCTGCCGCGCTGATGTTCGCCGTGACGTTCGCGCATTCGTGACACCGTTGCGGGTCCCTTGGCCAGACACGCTCGGGCGTCGAATCCTCGGAGAGTGTCTCAGTAGGTCGTCGACCTTGGTCACGTCCGCGAACCGCCGAATCCCGAGGTCGACTTGGCGGCGCCACGGTCCGCCCTCGATGCCTCCGCCGCCGCCCAGGCCCGGCAACCGCTGGATGATTAGATGGACGCGACGAAGACGGAGGTCGCTCATGCCGAACCTGGCAGCAAGTTCTTCGCTTCTGATCTCGGCGCCGATACCGGCTTCGAGATAGAGCTGATACGCGAATTGGACGACCGCGAGCGTGTCGGAGAGTTCCTCCGCTTCGCCTGCACACAGCGCAATGCCATGCAAGGTGAGGGAGACCTCGCCGTGGGGTCCCCACTGGACCGCGCCGAGCCCCGGATCTAGGTCCTCCCCAACGGCCACGACATCGAGCCTATCCTTGGCGCGGTCAAGTTCGAGCTGCAGCTCGGACACGTGCGGCCACACGCCGGTCGCGTGGAATCGATCAAATACCAGCTGGAGGAGGTGCAGCTCGTCTGCCGTTGGCCTCTTGGATTCGGACGCGGTCGGCATCGTTCGATATTAGCGTTCCGAGGAATTGCAATTGTGGCCGGGTACTGGGTTCGACCGAGCAGGCATGCGATGTGCCGGCGCGATCGCAGGGTGATTTGGCTCCCTCGTTGGTGCCGCCTCGGGCGCAGCCCGATGAGGCAGATGGTCGCCAACTTTCGCTATGTAGCCAGAAAAGCAGCGACCCACTCTGGGACCACGATTCGAGGTGTGGAACCCGGAGGTTCAAGTCCTCTCGCCCCGACCATAACAACCAAGCGAGCCCCGTTCCAGGCCGCGGCCCATCCCTGAGCCTGCGCCGACGCGCTCGGATGGAGCTGCACCGTGCGGGTGCCGAGGACGTCGATCCGCTCGAACAGCGCCTCCGCGAGCTGCTTGCGGCCCGCGCCCTCGGCCTCCTCCCACAGTCGCGCCAGGTCACCGAGGTAGGCGGCCGCCTCGGTCGCGGTCGGGACGTCGGCGTTCGTCGCCTGCGCCGCGCGCTCGTCGTGGTCGAGCCGCCGCATCGTCGCACTGAGGGCGACCTCGTCGCGGTCGCGCCGATAGCGGGCCAGCGCGCTGTCGCGGTCGTGCTCGATCCGGGCGAGGGCCACTGGATCGGGTCCCGCCTCGTCGGCCGCGAGACCGGCGACGACAGCGGCGACGAGGCCGGCGTTCGCGCTCACGTGACCGAGGGCCTGGGCAACGATCCCCTCGAACGCCGCGGCGGGATAGCTCACCCCCTTGTGGCGATGATCGGTCGCGTGGCGGAACGCCCGCGGTGGTGGTGCCTTCGCGGCGAGCCAGGTCGGGCAGGCGAAGGTGTGGCGGTAGCGGTTCTGCTGGCCGATGATGTGGCGGCCACAGGCGGCGCAGTACAACATCGAGAGGGCATACGTCCGCCAGCGGGTCGAGCGCCCCGGATGGCGGCGGGAGAAGCGGCCCCGGGCGAGCGCGACGCGGCCCCACAACCCTGGCTCGATGACCGGCGGCACCCGGGTCGGGGTGCCATCGCGCAGCTCGCCCTTGTAGAGCGGGTTGGTGAGGATGCCGCGGGCGGTGTAGAAGGGCAGGCCGACCTGCTTCGCGACCTGCGCATCGGTGAGCCCCTCCGCCGCGGCGACGAAGCAGGCCCGGACCCGCGCCAGATCGGCGGGGATCGGCTCGAGGAGCGGCGGCCGTCCCGCGCGGCTGTACCCGAACGGCGGCTGACCACCGGGCTCGCCGAGGCGGCGCCGCTTCGCGGCGAGGCCCTCGCTGATCCGGCGGCCGAGCTTGCGGCTGTAGGACTCCGCCTCATGGGCCTCGCGGACGAAGTCGTCCCAGCGATCGGCATCGGAGGAGAGGATCCGCTCGTCGGCGAAGAGGACCGCGACCCCGGCAGCATGGAGCTCATCGACCGCGATGAGGGTCTGCTTGAGGTTGCGCGCGAAGCGACTGACGTAGCCGACGACGAGGATGTCGAAGGACCCTGCCCGGGCGGCGTCGAGCATCGCCGCGAACTCCGGGCGGAGGTGGACGGTCCGCCCCGAGGCGGCGGTCTGCCAGGCGATCCCGCTGTCAATGAGCCCGTACCGCTCGATCATCCGGTCGGCCTGTTCCGCCTGGGCCGCGGGTCCCCAGTTGTCGTACTGGCCGGCGGTCGACTCGCGGACCCAGCGGGCGGCCCGCCGGCCGCGGAGGTCGTCGGGCGAGGCGGGCAGTCGATGGAGCATGGTGGGTGTCATACCTCGCTTCGTCCGATCAGTCCAGCGCCGTCCCGGCGAGGCGCCGGGCGTGGGCCTGCCGGATGCAGCTCACGAGCGCCCGGACGAGCGGATCGCCGGGACCGAGTCCACCGCCGACGGCGGCCGGGATGGCATCCGGCGCGGGGCCACTGCGCGGCCGGTGGGGGCGGCTCGATCGATCGCTCGGTATGGTGCTCATGGACGACACGATCGGCGGGCCAGTAGACTTGCGTCGAATTCGTGGAGAACCCGTGGAAGAGCGACGACCAGCGACCGATGCGGCCCTCGCCACCGGCGGGTGGGTGGTGGGCGAGACCTACGTCGTCCGAGATGCGATCGAGCGGCTCGATCTCCGCGGCCAGGCCGGGCGCCCGCTGCAGGGTCGAGCGGTCTGGGCCGTCGAGGAGGGCGACGGGCGCCTCGTCTGGCCCGAGCGCGATTGGCGCGGCCAGTGGGGCGCCATCCGCGATGAGGATCGGACGCTCCGGCCGGGCGAACGGCGGGTGCGGCTCATCGTCGAGGCGAGCCCCGACCCCCGAACCCGGACTCCGACGGTGTGGGGACCAGGCGAGCGGGCAGGGCTCGCCGATGAACTCGTCGCCCTCGGCCAGGCGGATGAGGCGGCGATCGTCCGCTGGGTCGAGGCGCATGGCTTTCTCGGCATCCGGGCCGACCCGCACGAGTGGCACGAGAGCGTGGAGGAGATCCGGGCCGCCCTCGCCGTCCTCGGTCAGGCCCGTTCGCTCGTCGCGGCGATCCGCACCCTCACGGGTGACCCACTGCGGGCCGAGACCGAGCGGCTCCTGAGCCTGCCCCCGGGCCTGCTCACCGAGGCCCAGGCCGATCACGACCACCAACCGCTGGCCGGCCCGCAGCTGGCGCGCGCATTCGGGATCGTGAAGCCGACCGCCGAGGCATGGCCCGGGGCCGGGGCGCACATCCAGGCCCTCTCTGCCCTGAGCTCGGTGCTCCAGGCGCCGCTCGAACGGTTCCTCCGGGTCCAGACGACGATCGCCCCGACCGGCGATGGGATGCGCCTCCAGGGGGCGATCGTCGCCGCGGGACCACTGGCGACGGCCTACCTGCGGACGCTCGACGAGGCGAGCTGGCCCGCCATCACGTACGTCGGGTCGCTGCTCCGCGTCAACTGGCAGACCCCCCGGCCCTGCGGCCGCTGCGGCCGAACGTTCCGGCCCTCTCGGCGGGATCGGAAGTGGTGCAGTGAGCGGTGCCGCTGGGCCGCCTCGAAGGCACGCGCCGCCGCCCACCCGCCGGCCTAGGCGGCAGCGACACCGTCGTGCCGCGCCGCGCTACCGATGGCGGCGGTCGGACCCCTTGCCGCGCGGCCCCATCTCGGGTGGGTTGACGGGATCAACCGGTCCGTCGGCGGCAGGGTTGCCCGATCTGAGCACGAATCATGGGCCGGCCGCCGGGCGCCACCTCCCGCCGGAGCAGCCGCTGCGGGCTCGTTCACGCACGAATTCGGGTGCGCGCGGGCGAACCGTCGACTTTCTCCATGACATGTTCAAAGTCGCGGATTCTGGGGTCCGGTCGCGACCCATCCCCCCGCGGTCAGGCCGCCGCTCGTGGGGTTTCACCCGGACTCGGGTGGCGCTCGCGGTCCTCGTCGCTCCACCGTGAGCACGCCCTCACGCTGGGGGCGAGGGCGCCGACGCCGTGCTCGGAGCACCTCGACCGCCGCCGCTCGCGAGCCGTACGGTGCGACCCCGGGCGACGCAGCGCGCGGCGCTCACCCACAGATCGGGGGCTCCGTCGGCTGCGAGGGACCACTCGGGGCGCGATCAGGTCATTCGTCGGTCCGCTCGATGGTCGTCGTAGATCCTCCTCGTCGCGAGAGCGCCCGTCAGCCTGGAGGGCGCTCCACGGCACCACCCGATCGCCATCGTTCCGGGCGTCGTCGAGGCGGGCCAGCGCCGATCTTGCCCGAGCGGTCGCCCCCGGGCACACCGTCGGCTCGACGTTGACCCTCGGGATGTGCCATGGGTCGGCCACCCGATCGGACATCAACCACCGGCACCGACGCCCGACCTCGGGGCCGATCTCGGGGCCGATCTCGGGGCCGATCTCCGGCCTGATGTATCCCGAGAAACCCCGGCCGATCCCGACGCGAACGGCGGTCCGACCGACGGTCCGGTCGAGGGTCCGACCTCCGGCCAGGTCGGACGGATTCGGACACCCGATCGGACGGGATCGGACACGCGGCAAGGGGGTACGGACGCCGCCGAGGTCGGACGGATTCGGACGGACTCGGACACCCGATCGGACGTCGGAAGACCGCGGTCGATGCCCAGGGGCGGCACGGCGTTGCCCCCCCGAGCGGGGCATGGTCCGGTCGGCTGATCATGGCTACCGACCCACTCGTCCTCCAGGCGGTCGCGGATGGCGCAGCCTCGACCGCCGGGGTCGAGGCGGGCACTGGTCTTGCCGAGCGCCGCAGCCGTCGCTCGCTCGATCGCCAGCTGCGCCTCGGGACGGTCTGGAGTCCCGCCTACGCCAGCTACGAGCTGACTCCGGTCGGGCGCGACCTCGTGGCTGACCTCGCCGCGCCGAGGCGGGAGGCCGCGATCGCGCGGCCCGAACAGGCTCCGCCACCGCCAGCGAGTCGA
>JADMIG010000025.1 GCA_015478725.1 Chloroflexota bacterium
ACCGCGACACCGACCCCCACCGCGACACCGACCCCCACCGCGACACCGACCCCCACACCGACGGCGCCACCGAACGCGGACCCGTGGTCCGTTCCGTTCCTCCAGCGCACCCCGTCAGGGCAGATCCACCTGACCAACTGCTCGAACGTCACCATCAGCGGCAAGCAGTTCGTCGGCATCGCCGACGACGCCATCATCATCGAGAACTGCAACAACGTCACCGTCACGGCCAACGATTTCTCGGGTGATGTGGGCGGTGTCTATGTCGTGAACTCGACGAACGTCACGGTGACCTGGAACAGGTTCCAGAACATCGGTGACGGCACGATCGGCTCCGGGCACTCCAACTACGTCCAGTTCAACCGCTCGACCGGCGGGTACATCGCCCACAACAAGGGCGTGGGTGGCAACACCGAGGACATGATCTCGCTCTTCCAGTCCGGCGGAGCCTCCGCCTCCAGCCCGCTCATCGTGGAATACAACGCCTTCCAGGGGACGAACTGGAGCTCCGGCTCTGGCTCCGGAACGATGCCCGGGGACGCAGGCGGCTCCCACATCGTCGTTCGATACAACACGTACCTCAACCCTGGCCAGGTTGGCATCGGTGTTCCGGGGGGGTCCGACATCCACATCCTCAACAACACCATCTACGGCGCGCAGCGCGCGAAGTCCAACGTCGGGATCTACGTCTGGAATCAGGGTTCCGGGACATGCTCCGGGATCGAGGCCGGCGGGAACCGGGTCTTCTGGATCAAGGCGAGCGGACAGTCGAACCCGGCCTGGAACGCGGGCAACTGCGGGACCGTGAGTGGCTGGGACACGAATATCTGGCAGGACTCGTCCATCGATCCGGCCACGCTCCAGGTCGCCTTGTAGGCGGGAACACGACAGCTACCGGACCACGGAGATCGCGCCGCTACTGGGCTTCAGCCTCGGTAGCGGCGCGATCTCCTTGTGAATACCTCCCGGATGGCGTGACGCAGGCGCTGCGGGAAGAGCCAGACCTGGGCGAAGGTGACGAGCTCGAGGAGGTGCGGCCTGCCGTACCGGAACGCCTCGCGGGCGATCAGCCGGAACGCGCTCCGATCGCCGCTTGCCGCCGCCATGGAGCTCACGAGGCCCATCTGAACCGCCGCGTACGCGCGGGGGGTGAACAACTCACGATTGGACCTGGTCCACTCGAATGTCGGACGCCAGCCGGGTCTCAGGCTGATCCGTGGGCGATCGACATCCTCGTACCAGATCGAGAGCGGCTCAGCCGCGCACGTGACCGATGTGCCCGCTACTCGCGTGGCGCGCAGGACCCAGTCCATGTCGTCGAAGCGGAAACCCGCCCTGAACGGAACGGACCGGAAGAGTTCGGTGGGGGCGAGCAGCGTCGAGGACTGGAGATACCCCTCGCCGTGGAAGGCATGATGCCGCACCGTGAGGTACTCGCTCATCGGCTCGTCCGGTCGAGGCAGTCGTCGCGGCAGGACGAGATCGGCTCCCGGGGTCCTTGCGATGAGGCGACTCCCCACGATCGGCAGGCGCGCCGGCGAGGTCGTGGCCAGGTCGAGCTGGATCCGGAGCTTGTCGGGCAGCCACTCGTCATCGTCATCGAGGAGGGCGATCCAGGGGGCGGTCGCCTCGATGAACCCGCGGTTGCGGGCACCCGCCGGGCCGACGTTCTGTGAAAGCTCGACGACGCGCAGGCGTGGGTCGCCGACCGTCTGCAGGGCGTTCACGATCGCAGGGTTCGCTCCGTCGATGACGACGATCACCTCGAGCCTCGTCTCGGACTGGGCCAGCGCGCTGGCGACGGCTCGGAGGATGAGTACGGGTCGGTCGTACGTCGCGATCACGACGGAGACGAGTGGCTCCGGCCTGCGATCGATCACGCTGGCTTCCTCGTGCGACCGTCCTGGCTCGCCAGACGCTCCGTGTGCGCGACGAACGCGGGGATGATGTTCGCCCAGTCGAGACGTTGACTGACGAGCCGGCGGCCGTTGGGCCCAATATCCCGAGGATCCTGCCCGAGGCGCTGGAGGGCGTTGGCGAGGTCGTGCGGATCCGGCCTGGTGAGGATCGCCGCGTCGTACGCGGCCAGATCGCCGGCGAGGTGCACGGACGAGGAGACGACGCATGGTACGCCGAGCGCCAGGTTCTCGACGAGGGCGATCCCGTATGACTCCCACCGAGAAGGGTGGACATAGCCATCCGCGTGCCGGAGGAACTCGGTCTTCGCGGGTCCGGAGATGACGCCGCCGAGATCCACCCAGTCCCCGATCCCGCGATCGGCGATCCGGCGCCGGAGCGCCTCGAGTCCGCCCCGGAAGTCGTAGCCGTGGAGCCGCAACCTCGGCCGGCGCTCTGGCGGCAGCAGGACCAGCGCGTCGATGAGGATGTCGAGGCCCTTGTGCCACGGATCATATCGGCCGACCCAGGACAGGTACCCTCCACCCCCGGCCCAGTGCGTGTCGGGCAGGTCGAAACCGGTCGGGAGGACGATGAACGAGGCGCGGGGCGCGAGGCGGCGGATCCCCGGCAGCTCGGAGTCGAAGAATGCGTGGACGGCTGCCGCCCGTTCAAGGAGGCGACGTTCGAAGTACTCCCGGAGGCGCACCGGCGGGCGCAGATAGGACCGCCAGGCCGGTTCGTACACCCCGTGCGGCATGACGACATACGGGACGCCGGCACGTCGAGCTGCCCGCGCGGCCACATGGTTGGATGGCACCCAACCCTCATGGAGGATGAGGATGTCGCCACGCCGGAGCCACCGTTCGAGGGCCACCGGATGCCTCGTCAGACGTCCGAGGCCACGGTGTGGGACGACGCTCTCCGCGAGTCCCGGCGTGGGATTGTCATCGTCGGGGCTGAACCGGCGGTCAGGCTCGAGCGACGATCCCCCATGGAGGACCGCGACGTCGATGCCCGCGCGAGCTTGGGCCCGAGCCCAGGACCAGAGGGCGAGCGTCACCCCCGAGTCCTCCCGTGCCGTGGGGTAGTAGTGGACGATACGCATGGTCAGGCCGCTCCGAGATCGCGGCGATAGGTCGCGTCGAGCTCTGGCCACGGCGCATGCGGCGCGATGAGGTCGCGGATGCGCGCGCTGGCGCGGTCCGCCAACGCCGCGGCATGGTCGCGATCCGTGAGTTCGATGATCCGGGCAGCCGCCGCCTCGACATCGTCGGCGAAGGCGCCCGAGTCGCCGAGCAGCCAGCGCAGGCTCGGGAGTGCTGAGCAGAGGACGGGGCGGCCTACCCACATCGCCTCCTCAACCGCGAAGGACACGCCCTCGAACCAGCTGAACAGGACCACGCTCCGCGCACGATCGAGCGCGGTCTGAACATCGTCGATGTGCCCCACCAGTTCGATCGGGGCCCGAAGCTCGCCGATCAGCCGCTCGATCTCGTCGCGCCTCGGTCCGCCGCCGGCCATGATCCCCCGCACGGGGACCGTGTCCGCAGCGCGGCTGATGGCCCTCACGAAGAGGTCCGGGCGCTTCTGGTCGACGAGATTGCCGAACCAGAGGAACGTGGCGGGACCGTCCTGCCTGTCCATTTCCCGTCGGGAAAGCGTCTGCAGTCGCGGGCTCGCGTGGGCGAGGAACGTCCAGCCCGGGTGGGGCTCCACGCCTGCCGTGTATGCCCGGCGGGCGAGGAGCGGAACAAGCCGCAATCCTGCCCACCTCAGACGTGCGTATCCGCGCGGATCGCTCGGCATTGCGCCAGTCCCGTGAAGGGTCACGTATGGTCGGTGTCGAGTCGCTGCACGTGCCACGAGGAACGGGCGCATCCCGTGGCAGTGGATGACGTCCGGCCGGACGTCGTGAACGATCGCGCGCAGGTCCGCGACCGCTCGGGCCATCCCGCGCGCATCGCGGGCACTCCGCGGAATCGGCGTCGAGTGGTGCTCGAAGTCCAGGCCGGGCATCCACGGAATATCCCCGGGAGCGGCCAGCACCACCCGCCAACCCCGACGCGTGAACCAGCCGGACTGCTCTCGAGCCGCCGCTCCGAGACCGCCCCCCAGCGTGCCCGCCACAACGAGGAGTGACAAGCCGCCCGCTCGACTCACGGAGCGGGTGGCACGCCGGCCGCAGCCAGGATCGTGTCCTTCTGCGCGTCGGTCAGGTAGCTTCCCCCCTGCTCGGCAGGCGTGCGCTCGAAATCCGCGAGGGAGCTGAAGTTCCCGTCCCAGCTGAACCGCCAGTTCCCGGCCTCCGGGTAGGCGAACCAGAAGCGGTTGTTCGAGCCGCGGTTGTTCTGGCCAGCGCTGAACAGTGACCCGGAGAAGTCCTCGCCCCAGAATTCGCCGTAGGTGTTCGGCACCGAGACGGCGGTGACGTTGTCGTGGACATTGATGCCGGCGAGCGGCTTGACGTTCGGCCAGTCCTGGCGGTTCTGGCTGATGATCGCGATGCCCGTGCGGGCGTTCCAGGCGAGCGTGTTGTTCGAGACCTCTGTCCCGGTCGAGGAGGATACGAGGATCCCGGCGCCCCAGCCCCAGACCGCCTTGCCGTAGCCGTTGTTCCACGCCACGTTGCCAGTGATGAGTCCGTTGTAACTCACCTCTTCCATGATGCCGGCGTACGTGTTGTCGTGGACACGGTTCGCCCGGTAGACCGTGCCGCGGCAGTAGATGTCACACCAGAGGCCGGGGCCCACGTTGTGATCGACCTCGTTGCCCTGAAGGAGCAGGCCGGTCTGGACGGTCGCCTTGAGGCCACCCGCCTCCCACTCGGGGTCGAAGCCGGCGATGTTGTTATCGTGGATCCGGTTGCCACGAACGATGTTCCTCCGTCCGTCCTGCGGCGTGCCGCTGCCTCCCAGGTGGACCCCGAGCTGGCCACCGAAGCCGATGTCGTTGTTGCTGATGACGTTGTCGTTGCCGTGGTCGAGGGCCACGTCCGCGCCGTGAGCGTAGGCGAACACGTTGCCGGTCACCACGTCGCGGCCGGCGCCGTCGAGATTCCTGATGGCGCCGGTCTGCGGGGCATTGGCCGCATAGCGCATCGAGAATCCGGTCACCGTCACGTCCGGCGCGGCGATCACCACCCACGCGTCACGAACGGTGACCTCGACGAGATGGCCGGTGGGATCGCTTCCCAGGATGACCCGACGCTGTTGATCCACCGCGAACTGACCAGGTGCGGGGTTCCCCTGCGCGCGGACGAGTGGCAACCCGTCGAGGTAGACCTGCTCGGGATCCTGGCACGCCCGGCCGGACCGGCACTGCCCCCCGCCCAGGAACGTCGGGATCGCCCGGGCGCTCCGCCAATCGCCACCGGACGGCGCCCAGGCCGTCCACACGTCGCTCCCCCGGATCTCCGAGCCGGCTGAACCGCGCAGCGTGAGTGGCTTGCCGATGACGACCGTCTCACGGGCGAGACATGCGGGAACGACGACCTCCGTTCCGGGTGCGGCGGCATCGACGAGGCTCTGGATCCTCACCGTGCACGCGGAGACCGGCGGTTCCAGAGACGCCACCGCGACGGCAGTGGGAGCAGCGGCGGGATCCGGTGGCCGCGCGGACGACGCCCCGAGCAGAAGGCCGCCGATGATCACGACGGCTCCGATGCCCGCGATCACGGTGTGTCGCATCATCTGCCCATTGTGCCATCCTTCCCGGGGCCCACCCGGTAATGGGTCTCCGCCCGGCCCGCGTAGGATGGACCGGCACCCCGGGTGGACCGGCGATCCGGACGAGAGGACCTGACGACGATCCCTTCCAGATCCATCGCGATTGCCGCCTCGCATCGCCTCGCCCTGGCGACGAACGCGGCGCGCCTGACCAGGCTGGCGGCGCTCGCGATCGCCGCCGCATCGGGCGTGCTCGTGGCGGTCTGGCCTACGTCGGCGGCCGTCATCGCGGCGCTGGTCGTCGGCCTTGGGCTCGTCGCCATGGGACGCCGTGTCGTGGGCCTGTTCCACGGCGGGCTCATCGCCATCCTCGTGGGCTATGCCTTCCTCGGCAAGGGATTCGCGTACCTCGGTGTCCCGCCCCTCTATGTCGGGGAGATGGTCCTCGCCCTCGGGCTCGTCTCGATCCTCGTGTCATTCGGTCGGGCGCGGTTCGGAGTCCTCCACGGTCTCCTCGCGCTGTTCATGATCTGGGGGGCCATTCGGACGATCCCGTATATCGGCCTGTACGGGATCGACGCCCTCCGCGACGCCGTGACATGGGCCTATGGGCTGTTCGCGATCGCCGTATCCGTCACGGTCCGTCAAGAGCACTTCCACCGGCTGAGGGCCGGGTACCAACGGATGATCCCCGTGTTCCTCGTCTGGGTCCCTCTGGCAGCGGGACTGACGCTCCTGCTCGGGGATGCCCTGCCAAAGGCGCCCGGTTCGAACGTCGCCCTCGTCGTGTTCAAGGCCGGCGACACGGCCGTCCACCTCACCGCCATCGGGGCGTTCATCCTCCTCGGGCTCTATGAACGGGCCGGAAGCGCGGCCGGGATCCGTGACCTTGCCCTGTGGAGTGCCTGGTTCGTGGAATGCGCTCTGACGGCCGCCCTGAATCGAGCTGCCATGGTCACCCTCGCGGCGACGTCCGCCGTCCTCCTGTTCGTGCGAGCATCCAGCCGCTGGGTGGCACTCGTCTTCGTCGGCGTCACGTTGCTGGCGCTCACCGTCCTCGTCGACCCGCAGGTCGATGTCGGCGGGACCCGGGCCATCTCGGTCGGCCAGCTCGTCGACAACCTGACGAGTGTCTTCAGCAACCAGTCGAGCGCCGCGAACCAGGCCACGAAGGAGTGGCGCGTCCAGTGGTGGGACAAGATCGTGAGCTACACGGTCAACGGACCGTACTTCTGGACCGGGAAAGGGTTCGGGATCAATCTGGCTAACGCGGACGGCTTCCAGGTGACGGCCGACGGGTCCCTCAGAGCTCCGCATAGCACGCACCTGGAGATCCTCGCCCGGGCCGGCGTGCCGGGCCTGGCGCTGTGGCTCGCGTTCCAGATCGCGTTCGGGATCAGCCTCCTGCGGGCGGCCTTCAGGGCCATCCGGGCCGCGCCACTATGGGTGCCCATCCTCGGCTGGATCTTCGTGTACTGGGCGGCCGCCCTCATCGATGGCTCGTTCGACGTGTATCTCGGCAGCCCGCAGGGTGGCATCTGGTTCTGGAGCGTGATCGGCCTCGGCCTGGCCGCCGTCCGCCTATCGCGCGCGCCGGAGCGCCCGGAGGCAGCGTCGCCCATCCGACTCGGACGCGCCGCCCGGCGGTCGACCCACCCGGCCTCCTGATGCGGATCCTCATCGCCCACAGCTTCTATCGACTGGCAGGCGGTGAGGATGGCTATGTCCGCCAGCAGGTCGACCTCCTGAGCCGGCATCACACGGTCCACCTGCTCGAACGCGCCAACGAGGCGCTCGGGGAGCGCATCGCGACCGCGGCGCGGATGATCTACTCGCCGGCCGAGCGGCGGAGCGTGTCCCGGGCGATCGGCCGGTTCCGGCCGGACGTCGTCCATCTCCACAACGCATATCCGTCGTTCGGGCCGGCCGTCCATCTTGTCGCCGAACGGCGCGGGCTGCCCCTCGTCATGACGGTCCACAACTTCCGGATGCGGTGCCCGAACGGCGTGATGTTCACGGAGGGGCAGCCGTGCCGACGGTGCGAGGGTGGCAACTATGCGAACGCCGTCGTCCACGAGTGCTTCCCGACGCGCTCCCAGGCTGCCGCCTATGCGAGCGCCCTGCTGACCCACCGGTTCGCGCTGAGGCTCGAGGAGAAGGTCACCCTGTACATCGCACCGAGCCGGTTCATGCGCGACCGCCTCGTCCAGTGGGGGATACCGCCGGACCGGGTGGAGGTCGTCCGGAACTTCACCGACCTGCGACCCGGCAATGCAGAGCCAGGTTCCTACGGCCTCTACGTGGGGCGGCTGTCCGACGAGAAGGGCCTGGACGATCTGTTGCACGCACTCGTCCTCGCTGGTGACCCGCCATTCCACCTCGTCGGGGACGGCCCCGCTGCGCGGAGGCTCGTGGAGCTCGCCGGACGCCTCGAGCTCGCCAACCTGCGCTTCGCGGGTCGCCTCAACCGCGATGGGGTCGAGCGCGAGATGCGTGGCGCTCGGTACGTGGCCTTCTCCTCGCGCTGGGACGAGAACGCCCCGCTCGCGGCGCTCGAGGCGATGGCCGCGGGACGTCCACTCCTCGCGACCCGCACGGGCGGGCTGACCGAGCTCGTCGAGGAGGACAGCGGGATCACCGTCGACGTGGGTGACGTGGAGGCGATGGGTCGGGCCATCCGGACGCTCGTGGAAGACGACGCACGGTGTCGATCGTTCGGCGAGCGCGCCATCGCACGCGCCGTGGCCGAGCTCGCGCCAGAGCCGCATCGGCATCGCCTCGAGGAGGTCTACGAACGCGCGCAAGTGCTGGCATCGCTGCCACGAGCATCGCGACACTAGGTGCCGGCAAGCCTCGCAACGATCGGCGCCACGGCCTCGATGTCCGCGCCCAGGTTCCAGTAGTTGAACCCGTAGCGCTCGCGGCGCTCCTGGAGCGCCGCGACGCAGGCGGCCACGCTGCCGGCGAGCACGGCCGGCGAGCCGGCGAGCAGCTCGGGGTCGGCCCCCAGCAGCTCGGCGAAGCTAGAGGTGCTTGCTCCGGCCTCGGCGGGCGAGTCCGAGACCCGGACGAGATAGGCCGAGAACTGGAGCTCGAGCGCATCGTCCGGCCGGCCGGCCGCGCGGGCGGCCTCGCGCACCCAGCGAACCTTCGCGCCAATGCGCTCCGCGCCGAGGTCCGCCGCGGCGGCGGCCGAGAGCGAACCCTCGGGCAGTCTGGCGTGAACGCCCACGATGTCCGCGTTCGCCGCCGCGAAGGCCAGGATTCGTGGCCCGCCACCGCCGATCATGAATGGCGGGTGCGGTTGCTGGACGGGCTTCGGCAGGCCGTCCAGGCCGGCGATCCGGTAGTGTCGGCCCTGGAACGAGACGGGGTCCGGGCCGAACAGGCCGCGGATGACCTCCACGGACTCGGCCAATCGCTCGATCCGGGTGGCCGGCGGATCCAGGCGGATGCCCGCGGCGACGTAGTCGTCCTCCAGCCAGCCGGCTCCGATCCCAAGCTCGACACGGCCGCCGCTCAGCACGTCCAGCGTCGCGATCGCCTTATGGAGGAGAACGGGGTGACGGAAGTCGTTCGAGAGGACGAGCGAGAGCACCCGAAGCGTGGTGGTTGCGTCGACCGCCGCGGTCATGACCGTCAGTGGCTCCATCGTCCAGCCGTGGGTCAGGTGCTCCGAGACGCACACGGTGCTGAAGCCGAGGTCCTCGATCCGGCGCAGGGCACCGCGCCAGCGTTCGATCGGCTGTGTCAGTCGGGGCATCGGCGCGATGAATCGGAACGGCCTGGTCACGGCGCCTCGGTCAGCTGAACAGCCGGAGTTCCGGAAGGGCCACGACGAACCGGCCGCCCCAGGTGCGTGCCACGGCCAGCTGTTCGACGATCTCTTCGCGGAGCGTCCACGGCAGGATGAGGATGAGGTCCGGGCGGGCGACCTCGATGGCCGTCGGATCCCGGATCGGAATTCGGCAGCCAGGCAGCAATCGGCCCTGCTTGTCCGGCGAACGGTCGACCGTGAACGGCAGGAGCGCAGACGTGATCCCGGCGGCGTTGCAGAGCGTCGCTGCGCGGCTCGGGGCGCCGTACCCGGCGACCTTCAGGCCGTCGGCGCGCGCGGTCTCGAGAAACGACCGGATGCGATCGCAGGCTGCCGCCGCGGCCGGGCCCAGATCATCGAACCCATCCAGCCGGTCCAGACCTCCGGTGTGCTCAGCCTCGACGATCGCCTCGAGTCGAGCGGTGCCTTCGGGGGTCGCCCGGGCGGAGGCATCCTCCGAACCCACGGCGAGGACCCGCAGCGAGCCACCGTGGGCCGCCATCGGGCGGGCGTCGATCGCCCGCAGTCCGTGGCGATCGAGCAACGGCCGCAGCGCGGTCAGCGAGAGATAGGTGCGATGGGCGTGACAGACAGCGTCGAACTGGCGCTCCACCACGAGGCCGAGCAGGTGGTGGAACTCGATCGCGACCGTGCCGCCCGGCTTGAGCAGGAGGCCGATCCCGCTCGTGGCATCGGCCAGGTCGTCGACGTGCGCGAGCGCGTGGTTGACGAGAACCAGGTCGGCCGGGCCCGCGGCTGCCCGGAGCGCGGCCGCGCTGCTCGCGCCGAAGGGGCCGGGGCTCGTCCGGATCTCCGCTGCGCGACACGCCTCGGCCATGGCCGGATCGGCCTCCACCGCCCAGACCCGGAGGCCGGCAGCCCGGAAGGGCGCGAGGAGGTGGCCGGATCCGGCGGCAACGTCGACCACCAGGCTCGACGCATCCAGTTTCAGCTCGTCGAGCAGCTCGGCGGCCCAACCGCCGACGTGGTCCAGTGTCGACGAGGAGAAGGCCGCCCCATGCCCGTGGGCCGGGTCTGGCGGTTGCTCCGTCTCCGCCAGCTGTACCAGCCAGCAGTGCGGGCACACGCCAAGAGCAAGCCGGTGAGTCGGTTCCGCCCCCGGCGGCGCGTCGGGATCGACGAGCGCATCGGCAAACGGCTGGGAGCCGAGGTCAAGGATCGGTCCCAGCAGGGCCGAGCCGCAGGACCGACAAGGCCCGAGCGATTCGGGTTCGGGCATCGAACGGGGTCTCACTTCGGCCGGAGCGTCGATGGGTGGCCTGAGGATACCAGTCGGCCGGGGGCGGGACGCTTGGCTCGGTCGTCAGCCGTCGCGCTCGAGCGCGCGCTCGGCCGCCCGTTCTCCGCTCACGAACGCCTCGTCCGTCCAGAGGTGGTTCCACTCGCCATAGCGCCCGCAGTACAGGACGCCTATCTCGTCCAGGTAGCCGTGGACCGTCGCCAGCGCAGCGGCCCGGTCATGGTCGTAGATGACGTTGCCATAGCGAGCGACCCGCGCCTCAGAGAAGAGGATCTGATCGGCGTCCCGAAGGATCCCGCAACGCCGCAGGTCGGCAATCACGCGCCGGATGAGCCCGTCGGGTGATTCGGGCAGCGGGCGGTACTTGTCGGAGAAGTAGATCTCGGCCTGGATGCTGCCCGTCCCCGGCGGCACGGTGTGGGGCGACAGGCGGTGAGGAAAGCTCAGGCGCGAGAAGACGATGTCCTCGTCGTAGAAATAGGACACGTGGGCGTCAGTGAGGTCCGCCCGATCGATCCCCAGATTGACCATCACCACGCTCGTGAACGCCAGTCGCGCGGCCGCCTCGCGAACTTCACCTGGGACGCCGTCGATCATCGGGATCAGCTCGGGCAGTCCGATCGACGAGATGACCTGCCGGTACGGCACGGAGAGCCCTGTCGCGAAGCGGAGCACGCAGGCGACCGGATCCAGTCCGACGAGTTCGTGACCCAGGCGCACGCCGGCCCGCTCGGCCCACGACCGGACGTAGGAGACGTAGCCGCCGTGGGAGGGGTACCGGAAATGGGTGACGTAGTGAACGTCGGTCGTCGGCGTGCTCGCCAGGGCGCCCTGGAATATCTCCGCGAGGTTGGGCCGATACATCCGCGGGCCCAGCCAGTCAGTCGTCAGGTTGGCGGCCTCGGTGGTGTGGTACTTGCGACCGTAGACGAGCGGGAAGGTCTCGGCGAACGTCCGCCCGAACGCCGCCAGGCACCATTCCTCGTAGTTGCTGACCTGCGGATCCGCGATCCGCTGGGCCTCCACGAAGTCCACCAGAAGCCGGACGATCAGGTCGGTCGGAAGGCCGTGGAGGTTGACCTGGGCCGGATGGGTGAACCAGTAGCCCTGCCAGTAGTTGTTCAGGCGAATGGGCACGCTCTCGAACCGGCCGTCGACGGCGTCGGCCAGGATGCCCTGAACACGTTCGTCCTTCGTGAACGACACATGCGGACCGTCGTCGAAGACCCAGCCATCGGGTTGGACGTGACTGGCCGTGTGGCCTCCGATGTACGGGTTTTTGTCGAAGCAGACGTACGGGCGGCCGGCGGTCTCGAGTCGATGGCCGGCACCAAAGCCCGCAAACCCGCTACCCAACACGGCGATCGTCCGGTGATCCGTCATCGAGTCATTTTCATACCTCGATCATCTGGGTTGTGCGGCGGCCGGTCCTGGGCCGGACCGGCCTGTGTCGGAACAGGGTAGTCGGGGACGCGTAGGGCGTCGTCGCAGGGTCTTGCGGGGTGCCACCGGCGGGTTCGTGGCCCGGCGGCAGGACTCCGAGATGCAAATTCGCCGCGCGGAGGATATCATCGCCCCTCGCCGGCGTCACCGGCATTGGCGGTCGCGGTCGCGTCACGAGGGGGCAGGCGTGGAGGCGGACGGAACGAGGAACGGGCCGGCTCGCGTTCCGTCGTGGTTCCGCCTTCCGGCCACTGTGGACGTCGTTCACCTTCGGGCCCGGTTGTACAGGCTACCCGGCCATTGGCTCGGTGCGCTGATGCGTCCAACGTTCGACCGCCTCCGCGCTCAAGACGCCGGGCCCGAGATGGGCCCGAGATGGGGGCGATCGACGCCGCCGCCGCGAGTCTCGATCGGCCTCGTCGTCTACAACGGGGAGCGTTATCTCAGCTCGGCCATCGACTCCCTGCTCGACCAGACCTACCGTGACTTCGAGCTCATCATCTCGGACAACGGGTCGACTGATGGAACCGAGCGGATCGCCAGCGCAGCCGTCGACCGCGACGACCGCGTCCGCTATGTGCGCCACGCCGAGAACCACGGCCTGGCCTGGAACCTGAACTACGTCGTCCGGCAGGCCAGCGGCGAGTTCTTCATGTGGGCCGGCCATGACGACATCCACGGACCCGAGTTCATCGAGCGATGCGTGGCCGTCCTGAGCGCGGATTCCGGGGTGGTCTATGCCTACGGCGATACGCTACTGATCGATGGCGAGGGCACGGTCTTCGGTCGCGAGATCAACCGCTTCGAGCTGGCCGAGCGATCGCCGAACCGGCGGTTCTGGGAGCAGCTGGTGGTCCGGGGAGGCCAGAACTTCTACGGGATCATCCGGTCGTCCGTCCTCCGCTCGATCGCGCCGCACGGATCGATCCCGTGGGCCGAGCGGGTCATGTTCGCGGAGCTGAGCCTGCATGGTCGGTTTGCGCTCGTCCCAAGGGCGACATTCTTCTGGCGCCGCCATCCCGCTCAACTCACTGCGATCTGGGGGAGCCGACGTGCGTTCACCGACGCCCTGGATCCCGGGCGCCCAGCCTGGCGACGATTGACGCCGGTGCTCATGACCGAATATGTGGGCGGCTACGTGGCCGCGATCTGGCGAGCGCCGTTGGGAGCCGGGGAGCAGCTCCGTTGCTGCGCCCGGTTGGCTCGCTGGCTGCTCAGCCACCTTCCCGGCCTGGGTGTGGAGGACCCCCGCGCAGCGGGTGTGGAGATCGGGCCTCTGCGGCCCGAGGATCAGGGCACTACACGGGACGGATCTTCCGACGGTGACTGATCGGCCGGCGACGGACTGGCCGATCACACCCGGGTGCACGAGCGGCCCACCGCGCGTCTCGCCGAGCCGTTCAACTCCTTGGATGCGGTCGGTCGGCTCCGCGGCGTCGCCAGGAGCGGCCCCCGCGTTCCACCGGACGCACCTGGACGGTCCCGTCAAGCCGGCGCCGCTCGGGGAGGTACAGTTCCGACCGGCGGCTACCGGAGGTGCTTGTGGGCCGTCGCGCGCCGTGATGATGAGGTGACAATGAATACGCGAGGGTTCGCCCGGTGAAGGTCGTGCTCTTCTGCGGCGGGTCCGGGATCCGTCTCCCCGACGGCGGGGAGACGCTCCCCAAGCCGATGGTGAGGATCGGCGATCGCCCCCTTCTCTGGCACGTGATGCGCTACTACGCCCACTGGGGCATGCGCGACTTCATCCTCTGCCTGGGCGCCCAGGGGGGCCTCATCAAGGACTACTTCCTGTCCTACGACGAGACGCTCACGAACGACTTCACGCTCTCCTCCGGGGGCCGGCGGATCGATCTCCATGGCACCGACATCCAGGACTGGCGGATCGCCTTCGCGGACACGGGCCGGCGAGCGGAGGTCGGGGCGCGCCTGCTGGCCGTTCGCGATCATCTGGACGGGGAGTCCGTGTTCTGCGCGAACTACGGCGACATCGTGACGGACGCGCCGCTCCCCGAGCTGGTCGCGGATTTCCTGGCTCGAGACAAGGTCGCGGCGCTCCTGTCCGTGCGTCCCAACTCCTCGTTCCACGTCGTGGAGGCCGAGAGTGGCGGCATCGTGACCGCGATCCGGGACGTCGCCCACGCCGATCTCTGGGCCAATGGTGGCTACTATCTCTTCCGCGACTCGATCTTCGACTACATCCACGGCTCCGAGGACCTCGTCGCGGGCCCGTTCCATCGCCTCATCGCCGAGGACCAGCTCATCGCCTATCGCCACGACGGGTTCCTGACGTCCCTCGACACGCTCAAGGATCTGCAGAACCTGGAGCGTCTCCACGAGAACGGACGACCTCCGTGGGCCGTCTGGCTCGAGGACACGCTTGGCGGATCGGTCGTTGCCGGGGCCCCGGATCAGGCGCCTCGGTGAGCGCTCGCTCAGGCGAATCGTAGATCGGGCGTCAGCACCCTACGCTCGAGCAGCTGCCGGATGTGGGCGATCCGGGCGTAGCGCGGGCCCTCGAAATCGGCGACGGTCGCGCCGTTGAGGCGACAACCGTCGAGGATCTCGCCTGCGCCGCGTCGAGCGTCCCACTCGACGCTGAAATCGAGCACCCGTCGGATCTTGTCGCAGTCGACGCGGTAGTTGCGGGTGTCCGGCGACGCGCCTGGGGCGAATTCCACGGCGCACCCGGGGATCACCTCGGCGGCGATGCGGGCAAGATCGCGGATCTGGTAGTTCTCCCCAGTGGCGCCGACGTTGAACGCCTGACCGTGGATCAGCTCGCGCGGCGCGTCGAGGACGGTGAGGAACGCCCGGCAGATGTCACGGACATGGACCATCGGCCGCCACGGCGTCCCGTCGCTCTTGAGACGCACCCGACCGGTCGCATGGCCCCACGCGACGAGGTTGTTGAGGACGATGTCGAACCGGAAGCGCGGCGACATCCCGTAGGCCGTCGCGTTGCGGAGGAAGACGGGCGTGAATGCATCGCTCGCCAGGCGCCCGACGTCCCGTTCGACGAGCACCTTCGACATCCCATACGGTGTGACCGGTCGCAGGTCCGCCGTCTCATTGAGGAGCGTCCCGTCGGAAGCCCCGTAGTTGCTGCACGAGGACGAGAACACGAAGCGGGCCACGCCGGCCTCGCGGGCGAGTTCCGCGAACCGGACGGAGGCGAGATGATTGATCTGGTCGGTGAGCGTGGGGCTCAGGTCGCCGAGCGGGTCGTTCGAGAGTGCCGCCAGGTGGAGGACTGCGTCGAAGCCGGCGAGGTCGTCGAGCTCGACGTCCCGAAGGTCACGCTCCAGCCGGGGCACGTCAGCGATCTGGTCGGGATCGCCGAACGTGCAGTCCCGGTACAGGTCGGTGTCCAGGCCGACGACCGCGTGCCCGGCGTCGAGCAACATCGGCGTGAGGACGGTCCCGATGTATCCGAGATGGCCCGTGACGAGAACGCGCACTCAGCCTCCGGTCGCTGTGTTCGGCGGCCGGCCCGGCTGCCGGATGGCGGCATGATAGCGTCTCCTCCACCGGGCGACGACTGCCGAACCGGTCGTCCCCGGTGCATGCGGATGACCGATACTCCGCACGTGGCGGCCACCATGATGGTCGCCGAACCGCCCTGTGGAACGGTCGTCGACCCAGATGCGCATCGCCCGCTATCACCCTCGTGCCGCGATCGGCGATGGCGGCCTGACGTTCGCCGTCCGCCGCTGGTCGGTCGCGCTTGCGGATCTCGGCGTCACGACGCTGGTCGTCCACGCCGGCGGCCCGGCCCCGGACGACACGGACCGGATCGCCTGGCGAGCGGTTCGCCATGTCCCGACGCCGTTCGGGCCCGTCCCGGTTGGCCTTCGAGACGCATTCCAAGGGGTCGACCTCGTCGTCCTGCATTCGGGCTGGACCCTGGCGAACCACGTCGCGGCGCACTCGGCGCGTGCGGCGGGGATCCCATACCTGCTGGAGCCGCGAGGTGCGTACGATCCACACATCGTCGCCCGGCACCGGCGGCGCAAGGCTGTCTGGTGGTCGGTCGTCGAGCGCCGGATCGTGGAGGGAGCCCTCGGGATCCACGTCTTCTTCGAGGAGGAGCGAGTCCACCTCGCCGCGCTCGGACACCGTGGCCCCGTCGTCGTTGCCCCGAATGGCATCGACGCACCGCCGGCGGCCACGTGGCAGGGAGGCGCCGGCGGGTCGATCCTGTGGTTCGGCCGGCTCGATCTCGATCACAAGGGACTCGACCTGATCGTTCGCGGCGTCGCCTCCCTGCGCCGGAACAACCGTCCGCACGTCCGCCTCCATGGCGCGGGCGGCGCCCGCCGGCGGGCGGAGCTCGAGGCGCTGGTCCGGCAGCTGGACGTCGCCGATCAGGTCGAGATCCTCGGACCCGTCTACGGCGAGGACAAGGAACGGGCGGTCGCGTCGTGCGCGGCGTTCGTGTACCCGTCGAGGTGGGAGGCATTCGGCTTCGCGCCGGTCGAGGCCGTCGTCCGTGGGGCCCCCCTGCTCGCGACGCCATACCCGCTCGCCCGACACCTTGCCGACCGGCACGGCGCGCTCGTCGTGGACGCCACGCCGGCGGGGCTCGCCGAGGGACTCGAGCGGATCATGGCGACCGGGTCGTCCGCCCTGGGCGAGGTCGGCCGGACGGTCGCCGTCGAGGATTTCCGGTGGTCCGACGTCGCCACCCGGTGGCTCCGCCAGGTCGAGGCGCTCGTGTGAGCATCGCGGGCGTTCCTCCCGATCGCATCCCGTGCGGCCGCTGGACGCTGATCGTCGGGCCGGACGGCACCGGGAAGTCGACCCTCGCCGCGTCCCTGATGACGGATGCGGCGCCGCTGGGGAGCGTCAGGTACCACCAGCGGTTCGGCGTCCTACCGCGCTCGGCGACGAGCCGGATCGCACCGGCGGATCCGCATCTCGCACGCCCATATGGACGGTGGCTATCGGCGGCCAAGGTCGTCTACCTGTACGTCGATTTCGTTGTCGGCTGGCTCGTCCGGGTCCTTCCGGCCCGGCGCCGCGGTGGCTGGGTCGTCATGGAGCGCGGCTGGGCCGACCTCGCCGTCGACCCGCGGCGGTATCGATTGGACCGCGTCGACCGACTCGTCCGCATCCTCGGCCGGCTGGCACCACGGCCGGACGTGATCCTTCTCCTCGACGTGGGGGCCGAGATCGCCCATGACCGACAGGGGGAGCTCTCCGTGACGGAGATCGAGCGCCAGCGACAGGCCTGGCTCACGCTGCTCCGGGACGACCCTCGTGCGCGGATCATCGATGCGGGCCTGACGGCCGCGGTCGTGGCCCGGCAGGCCCGCGAGGCGATATCCGGTGCCACGTCGGCCGCGGGATCGTCCGCGCCGGGCCCGGACGGGGAGTCCCGCTCGCGGTGGGTGAACCTGCCGCCTGGATCCACGGCGAGGTGGGTGATTCAGGCTTCGTCCGGCCGTGTCGCGGCCGCAGGCCTCTCGGTCTACCAGCCGGTCACGCTCCGTGGACTCATCGGCTGGATGGGTGCCCGGGTCATCGCGCGGACCGGCGCGCTGGCGCTGCTCCCGGCGACGGGATCGCCCGTCGAGGCGATCCGGCTCGACGGAGCCATCCCATCCGGCTCCCTCGTCGCCGTGAGTCGGGGAACGACCGCCGGACGGGCGGTGGCGCTGATCCTCGACTCGCGAGGTCGAGCACATGCGGTGGCCAAGCTGCGCAGCGACCCGGAGGGAATGGCCGGTCTGGCCCACGAAGCACACGCCCTCGAGCGGGCGCGTCCGCACCTGCCGCCGGGCCTGGCAGCCCCCAGGCTGCTCGCCGAGGCGCCCGGGTACCTCGTGTTCGAGGCCATCGATTGGCGCCTGCGGCCCCGACCGTGGAGGTTGCCCCCGCAGGTCGCCGCCGATCTCGGGACCTTCTATCTCCATGCCGGCGGTGGCCCGGACGGGGGCCCGGCCCACGGTGACTTCAGCCCGTGGAATCTCCTCCGGACCCGGTCCGGCTGGATGCTCATCGACTGGGCGGACGCGATCGAGGCAGCGCCGCCGTTCGCCGACCTCATCCACTTCGTCGTCCAGTCGCACGCGCTCCTGGGTCGACCGTCCACCGCGGCGGTCGTGGCGGGCTTCGATGGACAGGGCTGGGTCGGTGCCGCCCTCCGGGCACACGCCGCCGCCGCGGCCCTGGACTACCGAGATGCCCGGTCTCGGCTGATCGCCTACCTGGAAGCGTCCCTGCCGGAGATGGACGCCGGATCGGACGATGGGCGTCGCGGCGCCCGTGGGCGTCAGCGGCTCCTCGCGGCGCTCGCGAAGTCCGCGGTGGGCACCTGATGCCTGCGCGGCTGCGAGTGGCGGTGACCGGGGCGGAAGGGCTCATCGGCGGCGTGGTCCGGAGATACCTCGGCGACCGCTACGACCTCCGTCCGCTCACCCGCACGCGGGCCGCGTTCGCGAGCACCGTCGTCGACCTCCAGGACCTCGATGCCCTCACCGCAGCGCTCCGCGGTTCGGACGCGGTGGTCCACCTTGCGGCGGCGTCCGGCGTCGCCGATGCGTGGGCCGACGTCCTCGCTTCGAATCTGGTCGGCGCGTACAACCTGTTCGAGGCGGTCCGTAGCGCCGGGGTCCCGCGGGTCGTCTTCGCCTCCTCCAACCACGTCGTCGGGGGCTACGAGCGCGAGGGCGCCCCCGCCATCTACGCGGGTCGCCTGGAGACGCTGGTCGACGAGCGATCGATGCCACGACCCGATTCCCTCTATGGCGTCTCGAAGGGCTTCGGCGAACTCCTCGGCCGCTACCATAGCGACCGCTTTGGACTGCGGGTGATCTGCCTGCGGATCGGATCCGTCCTCCCGTCAGACGATCCGCGTGCCCCGGCGCCGTCGTCGGCCCCGCCGGAGATCGCGGCTGTCTGGCCCGCCCGGATTCGCGCGACATGGCTCTCCCATCGCGACTGCGCGGAGCTCATCGCGCGGGGGCTGGAGGCGGACGTACGCTTCGCGATCGCCTACGGTGTCTCGGACAATCCGGGTCGGTTCTGGGACCTGGAGAGCGCCCGTCAAACCCTGGGCTTCGCGCCTCGTGATCGGCCGCCGGACTGAGAAGGAGAGTCGCGTCTCCGGCATCAGCGCGGCGCCGGCGCGTCGGAGGCTGCGGTTTCGGCCCGGGTCCGGTAGAGGTGCGCTTCGACCAGGTACGCTCTTAGAAAAGCGGCGGCACCGATGAACGACGCGGCGGCCAGGCCCCATGCAGCACCCCACGCGCCCGCCACCAGCGCGCCGACCACGGCGTCTGCCAGGCTCACGATCGATGTGAAGAGGGTCACCCGAAGACTGCGGCGAGCCGCGGCGAGCGCGCGCAGGCCCATGGACGGTCCGGCTGTCAGCATGTAGCCGAGCGAGCCGATGGCCAAGGGAAGCACGAGCGCGTGTGCCGGTAGCCACGACGTCTTGAGGAGCACGGTTCCGACGTCGTCAGGGATGGCCAGCACGAATCCCGCCCAGGCCACGATCGCTGCAGACAGGCCCAGGGACATCACCGCGGCCGCTCGATCGAGTCGATGCACGGAGTGGCCGAGGGCGCGAACGCCCTCTGGCACCGACACGATGTTGATGCCCATGAAGAACACCTGCACTGGAGCGAGCAGCAGCTGGCCGGCGCGCAGGGCGCCGAGGGCAGCAAGGCCCGACACGGCACCCACGCCGTAGGCGACGAGCTGGCCCGCTGTCAGCCGGCCCATCGCCTCGAGGAGGAACCGCGGCCCGATGTCGATCTGTTCCCGCCACCACCCCAGGGCACGGTCCGGGCGCGGCACGACGCCTGACTGCCAGGCACCGACCACGGCGGCGACGGTCGCTCCGCCGCCCCAGGCGAGCACCGGCCAGGCGATGCTGCGATCGCCGGACGCGATGACGACCGCAAGTGCCGGGAACTCGAAGAGTGCCCAGATGGCGTCGTTGATGAACGCCGATCGGCCGCGTCCTGCCGCGAAGAAGACGGATCGCCATGCATCCTGGAGGAGGAGGCCGGGCAGCGTGATGCCGAGCCCCACGAACACGACGCCCACTCCATCGCCGATGAGGAGACCGCACGCGAGCAGAAGGCTGCCGGCCACGACACCGGCGCCCAGTGCGGTCCCGGTCGCGGCGCCGGCGGCGCGTCGGAAGGCGGCTTCCGGAGCGCGCCCGTAGCGGATCACGAGCGGATCCATCGGGTATGCTCGCGAGACGCTGACCGCGAAGTAGTACGCTGCGAGCGCGAGGCTGAACGCCCCGAAGTCGGCCAGGGTGACGGTCCGGACGACGAGGAAACTGAGGCCGAAGTTCGTCAGGCTCGAGAACGACTGGTCGGCGAGGCCCCAGCCGGCTCGGCGAAGGGCGGCGATCGGAAGCCGGTTGAGCGGCGCAGGCGGCGGCGAACCACCGGGCGTGTCGGCGGGCGTTAGCATTCCGTCAACCGGCCGAGCAGACGAGGTCGCAGGCGCCGGCGCGCGCGCTCGCGGCCCAGACTGACCGCCCAGGCGACCGTTGAACCGAGGATCCGCGACCCGTTCATGACGAATCCGCCCGCGGCCCCCGGCGCCAACCCGTCCGATCCGATCGACCGATCGTGCCGGTTCTGCGGCGCGCCTCTTGAGCATGTCGTCATCGATCTCGGGATGTCGCCCCTCTGCGAGAGCTTCCTTGCCGCCGATGAGCTTGAGCGCATGGAGCCCTTCTATCCTCTCCGTGTCCGCATCTGCGGCGTGTGCCTTCTCGTTCAGCTTCCGGCGTACGTGAGCCCGGATGCGATCTTCACGGAATATGCCTACTTCTCGTCGTTCTCGGACAGCTGGGTCGAGCACGCGAGACGGTACACCGCCGCGATGGTCGAGCGTCTGGACCTCGGGGAGAGGGGCTTCGTCGTCGAACTGGGCAGCAATGATGGCTACCTGCTCCAGCACTTCGTCCATCGCGGGATCCGCGTCCTGGGGATCGACCCTGCGTTGAATGTCGCGGTGTCGGCGGAGGAGCGCGGCGTTCGCACGCGAACCGCCTTCTTCGGCGCGGCGGTCGCCCGCGAGGTCCGCGCTGACGAGGGAGCGGCGGACCTGGTGATCGGCAACAACGTCCTGGCCCAGGTGCCCGATCTCAACGACTTCGTCGCCGGCGTCGTCGATCTCCTCGCACCGTCCGGACTCGTGTCGATCGAGGTCCCCCATCTCATGCGGCTCATCTCGGGCAACCAGTTCGACACGATCTACCACGAGCACTTCTCGTATTTCTCGCTGGCCACGGTCCGGCGCATCTTCGAGGCGCACGGGCTGGCGGTCGTGGATGTGGAGGAGCTGCCATCCCACGGCGGCTCCCTCCGGATCTTCGGCCGGCATGCCGGCGCCGGAGCCGAGGCTTCGGATCGGGTGGAAGCGGTGCTGCGAGATGAGGCTGCGGCCGGGCTGGGCGAAGTCGCCACGTATCAGGCGTTCGGAACCCGTGTCGAGGCCATCAAACGTGACCTTCTCGGGTTCCTCATCGACGCTCGACGCGACGGTCGGACGGTGGTCGGTTACGGCGCCCCTGGCAAGGCGAACACGCTCCTCAACTATTGCGGGATCCGAACCGACCTGGTTCAGTACACCGTGGACCGGAACACCTACAAGCAGGGTCGGTTCACGCCCGGCACGCACCTGCCGATCCACCACCCGGATCGCATCGCAGAGACGCGGCCGGATCATGTCTGGATCCTGCCGTGGAATCTCGGCCGCGAGATCCGGGCGCAGCTCTCCTACATCGGCGACTGGGGTGGCCGCTTCCTCACCGCGATCCCGGATGTCAGGATGGCTGAGGCCGGTCAATGAAGGTCGTCATCTTCTGTGGTGGGCAGGGCGTGCGGCTGCGCGAGTACGGCCCCGTCCCCAAGCCGATGATCCCGATCGGTGCCCGACCCATCCTGTGGCACGTGATGCGCTACTACGCCCACTTCGGTCACACCGAGTTCATCCTCTGCCTCGGACACGGCGCCGGCGCCATCAAGGAGTACTTCCTTCACTACAAGGAAGCGCTGTCGAATGACTTCGTGCTGACCGACGGCGGTCGTTCGCTTGAGCTGGCCGGCAGGGACATCGAGGACTGGCGGATCACCTTCGTCGACACCGGCCTGCATGCCACGATCGGTGAACGGCTCCTCGCCGTCCGACGGTACGTGGCAGACGAAGAGGTGTTCCTCGCCACGTACGGCGATTGCCTCACGGATGCGCCGCTGGACGCCCTGATCCGTGACTTCATGGCCGGGGAGGCCGTCGCCGGCCTGCTCTCGGTGAAGCCGCCCGGTTTCTTCGACCTGGTGCATCAGGGTCCGGATGGATCGGTGACGGCGATCCGGAACGTCGGTGACGGCGGGATCCGGATGAACGGCGGCTTCTTTCTGCTCCGGCGGTCCATCTTCGATCACCTCAGGCCGGGGGAGGAGCTCGTGGTGGAGGGTTTCCAGCGCCTGATCGATGAACGTCGGTTGATCGCCTATCCGTGGGACGGATTCTGGGCCACCATGGACACGCTCAGCCAGCATCGCGAACTCGAAGAGCTGAACGAGGCCGGACGCCCACCGTGGGCCGTCTGGACCACCAGCGGAGAACGCTGATGACGATGCGCCGGCTCACGATCGATGGCGGGGAGGGCCTACCCGGATCGGCGGGTCTCCGCCTCCTTGCGATCGGGGCCCACGCGGACGATATCGAGATCGGCTGTGGCGCCACGATCATGCGCCTCGCCGATGAGGGTCGTCTGCGCTCCGTCCGCTGGGTCGTCCTGAGCGCATCCGGACCCCGGGCCGACGAGGCCCGGATAGCGGCCGAGGCCGTTCTCCACGGCGTCCCGGACCGCGAGGTCACGCTGGCCGAGATGCGCGACGGATACTTCCCCTACGAGGGCGCGGCGGTGAAGGATGTCTTCGAATCGCTCAAGGATGGTCCACCGCCGGACCTCGTCCTCACCCATCGTCGCGAAGATGCGCACCAGGATCATCGCCTGATCGCGGAATTGACCTGGAACACCTTCCGTGACCAGCTGATCCTTGAGTACGAGATCCCAAAGTACGACGGCGATCTCGGCACGCCGAACGCGTACGTCGAGATCCCGGAGGTGATCGCACGTCGGAAGGTCGAGCTGCTCATGCGGCACTTCCCGAGCCAACTCGAGCGGCATTGGTTCACCGAGGCGACATTCTGGGCTCTCCTGCGGCTTCGAGGGATCGAGTGTCGGTCGAGCACCGGCCTCGCCGAGGGCCACACGGCCAGGAAGATCGTGCTCTGAGCCCGAGTCGGCGTCGGCGATGGCGTCCTGAACAGCCACGTCTTGGAGGAAGCCAAGGCAACGAAGGAGGTCCGGACGAACACATCCGCCGCTGACCGCACAGATCTCTGGCTCCCGCTGTTGCGCAGGCTTACCACGACCTCGCCGCGTTGGCTCGTCTGGAAGAACGCCGAGTCGGCGTTCACCGGGACCGGCGATATCGACGCCGCCGCGGCGGCGTCCGACTGGCCGACCATCGAGGCAGAGTTCTGCCGCTGGGCAATGGGGCACGGGGTTGGTCCCGTCGTCACCTGTCGACACATCCCCGGCGGCCTGAATCTCATCGCCGTGGCACCGGGGCACGCGACCTTCCTCGAGATGGGGGTGAAGGCCCGTCGACTGTGGCGCGGTTCGACCCTCTTCGTCCTCGACGATCTGATGCCCATGGCGACGCTCGATCCTCGCGGCTTCAGGCGTCTCCGTCCCGGCGCAGAGGGTCTCTTCAAGCTGCTCCTCAACGGCATGCGGCGTGACGGACACCCGAACGAGCGGGCGCTCCACGAGAAGAACGTTCGGGAGCTCCTGGGCGTTGACCCGGAGGGGGTGCGATCGGCGGCGGGCCTCTTTGGTCCGGCCGCGGGTGCCGTCATCGCCCTGGCGCGCGCGTCGGCTCAAGGGACCTGGGATCGGCGAGCGGCGCTTGCCATCGAGGGCTGGGCCGTGTTGCGAGCCTTTCGCGAGCCCGACGTCCTGGCGGCGCGGGTCCGATTCCGGGTCCGGGGACGTCACGGGTGTCCGGTCGTCGAGGCCATCCTGGAGGGAGGACGGCACATCCCCGGCGATCTCGAGGCGTGGCTCCGGCGAGTTGCTGTGGACCACGTCGTCCACGGGAGCGGACCCGATGGATCTCTGCCAGATGGTTCGGATGGGCACACCGTTCGGTGATGCGGGTCATCGACGTCTCGCTTCCGCTCTCGAGCCGCCTGACGGTTTTTAGCGGCAACACGGCCCTCTCCGTGCACGATGTCCTTCGGCGCGACCGCGGGGACGCGACCAATGTGTCCGAGTTACGGATCGGCACGCACGCGGGAACGCATGTCGACGCGCCGTCCCACCTGCTCGACGACGCACCGGGCGCTGACCGACTGCCGCTGGACGAAACTGATCGGCGAGGCTCTCGTGGTCGACTGCACGGCCGTGCCGCGCGCGATCGGTGCGCGAGACCTCGAGGCGCTGGGCCTTCCGCCCGGGCTCCGACGGCTCCTGCTCCGCACCCGGAACTCGGCGTTCTGGCGCAACCCGGCGGCCGAGTATCCCTCGGACTACGTCGGGCTCGCCCACGATGGCGCGCTCTGGCTGATCCGCCACGGCGTCCGGCTGGTCGGGATCGATGGGCTGTCGATCGAGCCATATCGGACGCCCGGCCGCCCGACGCACGTCGCGCTCCTCGAGGCCGGGATGGTGATCGTCGAGGGCCTCGACCTTGATGGCGTACCACCGGGTCGCTACACCCTCGTCTGTCTCCCGCTGAAGCTGGTCGATGGCGACGGCAGCCCCGCCCGGGCCGTGCTGCTCGCGGCCGACCAAGGCGATCCCGCGCTTGAAGGTCCGGCCAACGAAGTCGTGGGACTCATCAGCGCCGATGTCTCTCGACTCAATCGCGCCTCGTGGGAGCCTCCTCGCGTGCACGCCGCCGTTCGTCGCGGCGGCGCCTTCCCCGCAGCTCCAACTCGCCACGCAGGAAGCGGAAGCGCTCAAGGAATGGCCCGGGGTCCCGCAGAGACTCCAGACCGTGGGCCGTCCGGCGCCGCGGACGGGCCGCCAACAAAGCTGTGGGTAGCGAGATGCGGCCCTCGCGAACACCTCGGATGAGGCTGCGCAGGTCGCCCTCCATCCAACGATAGAAGACACCCGGCCGACCACGGACCGCCTCAGGCGCGCGGTCCTCCAGCAAGGCGCAGTAGTCTGCAAGAAGGTCGACGCCGGACGCAGCGGCGAGCGCAAGCGTAGCGTGGATGCGCGGGTTGAGGTCGAGCAAGTAGGGGCCCGCGAGGTCAGCATGGAAGAGCCCGTCGTGTTCGGCAAGCAGCCGCCCGAAACGCTCCTCGAGTCGGTAGTCTGGCGTCACAGTTTCGGCAGCCGCCACTGTCCCCGCCGGGAAGGGCCAGATTCGCAGGTAACGAAAATGCACGGCAGCGACCAATCGCCCTCGCCAGGTGAGCCCGAGTAATCCATGCAGCGGGTCATTCAGGAAGGGCTGCACGATGAGTCGCCCGGGCAAGTCTGCTACGCGAGCGAGTTGCTCGGGGCGGTCCGCACGCTCAGCCAGGAATCGCTTGACAGCGGGCTTGACGATCACCGGGTAGGTCAGCTCTGACTCCGCCGCCCGAAGCGCTGCATAGGAATCGAAGACGCGGCTGGGCGGGATCATCAGACCCGCCAGGGTTGCCTGCTGCGCGGTGTAGAGCTTATCCATGAAACGCGACTCAGGGCGCTCGAGTGCGATCGCGGCGATGTCGCTTGCCGGCAGTACCGTGAGATAGTTGTGGCTGGCCAGTTCGGCGCGGACTGCCGCCGCGTAACCAGCTGGGTCCACGTCGGCCGAAGGAACAGCGACTCGACGCAGGCAGTAGCGCGACGCGGCCGCCAGGGAGGCCTTCCCGCTGACCGTCACGGCCGCTCGGTAACCGGCAGCGGCCAGACCCCGGACCGCCACCACCGCCGCCCGTGACTGATCCGGACCCGAGACCAGGACCCACTTCGGGTGTGGGTTAGACAAGCGGTCCTCCTGCGGATGCGTCGTCCGCGCTATCCCGTGGATGCATCTTATCGCGAGGCCCAGGCGAGACACCGCGGGCCGGAGCCCAGCCAACAGGACCTGACGACCCTCAGGACCCATCCCACGAGGCACCTGCACGAAGCATCACTCGTGGCCGGGCTCCGTCACCCGACCCGACGCGCGCTGCCGACCCGACGCGCGACCGGCCCCGGCGGGTCGGCACTTAGGCCACGGTGTCCAGGCGCTGGGAGAGGTGGTCGGCGAGACGCAGGGCGAGCTGGACGATCGTCAGGGTCGGAGATGTCGATCCGGACGTGGGAAAGACGGAACTGCCCGCCACGTAGAGATTGTCGATCCCATTGACCCGGCAATCCGGGTCCACGACCCCCCCTGTCGGGTCCGCGTGCATCCGGGTCGTGCCGAGGTGATGCCAGTTGCCGACGATCCGCGACGGCCAGGGGTCCGTCCCGTCAAGGTTTGCCGAGCGGATGCCCGGTTCGAGCTGCTCGAGCGAGTCGAGGAGCAGCTCGAGGCTCCGGCGATAGGTCTGACGCTCCGCCTCCCCCGTGTTCCAGTGCACCCGGACCTTCGGCGTGCCGAGGACATCGCGCTCGGCCACGACCTCGACCCGATTGTCTGGATCCGGCACCTGCTCGATGGTGCTGACGATCTCGAGGAAGCGCCGGAGCGCCGGGTGCTCCGTCGCGGCGCCCAGGGTGGCGAGCAGAGAACGGTCGGGTCGACGGAGGGCGGTCATCACGTCCCTCCGCCGCACGTGGATCCGGCCTCCGCCAGCGTCCTGGTAGTACGGGCTCTCGTTCCACGGAGGCCGGGTCGCGATCACGATCCGGCGGACGGCATCCCATTGCGGGCTCCGCTGGCCGGCATAGCCGAACTGGACGTTCGCGTGGTAGGTGAGCAGGCCCTCGCGGCGCTGGACCTCGGGCGCCACGCTCAATCGGAGGAACCGCAGGGTGCCCGCGGCACCGCCGCCGACGAGCCGGCCAAGTCGGGTGTCGCCGGATCGCACTCGATACCGGTCCTTCACCCGGGGATGGTCCATGAAGTGCCTGCCGACGTGGCCGGAGTCGTTTCCGAGCCCGCGCTCGTGCGTCCCGTTCGATACGAGCAGCAGGCGGGCGTTCTCGATGCCCCCCGCCGCCAGCACGTAGAACCTGGCGTCCACCTGGTACTCATGCCCGGTCAGGCAACGGACCCGGAGGGTCGCGATCCTGCCGGTGGACGTGTCCATGTCCAGTCCGACGGCCGTCGACCGGAGGCAGATGGTCACGTTCGCGGCCGACTCGAGCCGGGCGCGCTGCGTCCTGCCGAATCGGGTCGGTGGGCTGAAATAGACCGGCGTCACGACGGCGGGTCCGCCCTCGAGCCCGGACAGCCGGACGCGCGCCGCGCTCGCCGCATCGGCCTCGCGTCTGGCCTCCGGCGTGATCTCGCACAGCGTGAACGCGTCCTCGAGGTACGGCTCCAGCGTCGATTGCGGGAACGGCCATCCCCCGTCGGGGACCCCCGCCCGCTCCGTGAACGCGAGTTCGTCGAGTGGGGTGCAGATCCCGCCCCAGGACCAGCTCGATCCGCCGAGGGCACGGATGCGAGTCTCATGCAGGGGGTACGCGGGCAGGCCGACGACCTCGGCGCGGGCGAGCTCCTGCGTCGCCTCATCGAACTCGAGGCCGCCGCTCTCGATGAGGCAGACGGTGAGGCGGGGATCGGATGCGAGCCGCGTCGCGAGCGAGATACCGGCCGGTCCTCCGCCGACGATGCAGATGTCGCTGGCCAGAGAGGATCCGCCCGGGATCGCGCGACCGTCGATGATCACCCGCCCATCACCTCACCAGTCGAATCGAGGCCAGCGCCCGCTGAGCAGCGACATTAGCAGGGCCGAACGCCCGTCGCAGGAGAGTCCCGAACGCTGCTGACCGGGCGTCTGTCGCTCGGCGTTAAAGAGGTCGATCGTCCAGGTCTGCCGGCCGGTCCACGTCGCGGATCGTCCAGCCGTCCGGGTCGATCGTTCGCCACCGCTGACCGTCCACCACGGCGGTCGCAAGTCGCCCGAGGAGGCGGTGCACTCGCCGATCGTCCTCGGCGAACGCCGATCGCGCAGCGGCCCTCGCTGCGCCGAGGCGGAGCGCGCACGGCAGGAGGGCGGTTGGCTCATCCACGGTGGCGGCCGCAACCGCTGTCGGCGACCCGAGGCGCGCACAGGTCGCGTCCGGATCCGCCTCGAGCGCGTCGACGAGCAGTCGCAACACGTCCGGGAGCATCCACGGCATGTCGCCTCCCGCGACGACGACGATCGATTCAGCGGTGCCGCCGAGCGCCTCGAGCCCGGCGAGGATGCCGGCGACCGGCCCATCGAACGCCTGCGCATCCCGGACGACGAGAACGTTCGGAGGCAGGGCGTCGGGGATCGGCCCCTCAGGTGAGATGACGACGGCCACGAGGTCGACGACGCTCGCGACTGCCTCCGCGGCGTGGGTGAGGACGGTCCTTCCATCGGGCATCGATGCGGCCAGCTTGTCGCGACCGAATCGCCGCGATCGCCCGCCCGCGAGGACGATCCCCGCCACGGCACGCTGCGCCGCGCCGCGCCGGTCGCGCCGGTCGCGCCGCACCGTCGCATCCGGCGTCACCGCGGCGCTCTCGGCCCCGCGACATGTCCGGCCGGCGTGCGCCGCAGGACGCCGCGTCGATCGAGCTCCTCGAGGATCGCCATGACGTACTTTCGGCTTGTCCCCGTGGCGTCGCGGAAGCTCGCCGGCGTCACCGGCCCAGCCGTCGAAAGGCGGAGCGCCGTCGCCCCGAGCTCGGCGAACGTCGTGGCTGCGTAGGCGAGGTCGTCGTCGAGACGGACGATCCGGCCTGATCGTTCGAGCAGCCGCGCCGCCTCCGGCGTCGAACCCGACGCGCGCAACGCGTCGCCGAGGGCCGGAGGAGCCGGCACCGCGAGGATCCGCTCGAGTCGAGCCATCGACGCGACCATCTCCGGACTCGGGCCACGGTCGGCCGACGTGCCTGCGGCCAGGAGACGATCCCCGCTGCGGGTGAGCCGACCTTCCGCCACGAGCGAATCGACGACGGCGCTGGAGATCTCGAGGGCCGCCCGATGATCCACCGTCACCCGTCGACGGATCGCCCGGGCGAGACCGGCCCGAAGCTCGGAGCTCGAGACACCGGGATCGCCGCCGGGGTGGCTGCTCGCCTCGATCGCCGCGAGGAGGTCCGCCTGGATCGCCACGTCTAGGTCGGGAGCGAGCCGGTGGCCGGCGAGGACCCGCCCGGGGACCGTCCGCCCGGCGTGGGGATCGAGCTCGCCCGGGACCTCCAGCAGGACACCGTGAAGATCGAGTCTTGCCGCGACGTTGTTGGAGACGCCGGCCTCCGATGGGAGGAGCGCCACGAGTCGCTCGGCGGTGACCCTCCGCCGCGAGGCCCCGATGGGTGGCTGCGGATCGAGGATGACGCCTCCGGCCACGGCGCCGACCGGTGACGGACGGCGAAGGACGAAGGCGTCGCCGATCGCGGCCGCGATCGGCCGGTCCAGGCGGAGACGGACGACCCGTCGCCCATCGGGCAGGTCCGCGAGATCACGTCGCCCGCGGCCCACCCGCGCCTCGGTGGACGCGGTCCCGAGGTGGAGCCGCGTGACGGAGCCCGGATCGGGTGGCCAGTTCGGCCGCCGCGGTGCGCGATCGTCGAGTGCCGCCGGGCGGCGGAGGACGGCGAGGATCTCCTGCGTCGCGACGACCGCGCGGTCCATCGTGAGCACGTCACCGCGGACCGGCGGCGGATCCATGACGCCGGCGAGGTTCATGGCGACGCGCCCACCACCCGGGGCCGACGCCACCGTCGCCCCGTGGACCTGGATCTCCCGCGCCCGGACCGTGCGGCCGCCGGGCTCGAGGCGGAGGACGTCGCCACGGACGAGGGGACCACCGCGGAGCGATCCGGTGACCACCGTTCCGCGGCCCTTGACGCTGAACACGCGATCCACGGCGAGCCGCGGTGATCGTCCCGTTCCGGGCTTCACCGCGGCTCGGTCCCGGGCACGGTCGCGAAGCTCGCTCAGGCGGGCACGGAGCTCGTCGATCCCGTCTCCACGGAGCGAGGCGACCGGCACGATCGGCGAGCCGGCAAGCATGGTCCTCCCGAGGATCCGGCCGACGTCGGCGACGACCGCGGCGACCCGCTCCGCATCGACGACGTCGATCTTGGTGACCGCGACGACCCCGTTCGCGATGCCGAGCGCGTCGAGGAGCTCGAGGTGCTCGAGCGTCTGCGCCCGAGGTCCGTCATCCGCCGCGACCACGAGGAGGGCGGCATCGATCTCGCCGGCTCCGACGAGCATGTTGCCGATGAGGCGGTCGTGGCCGGGCACATCGACGAAGTCGAGCTCGTCGCCGTCGGGCAGCCGGAGGTGGGCGTACCCGACGTCGATCGTCATCCCCCGCCGACGCTCCTCGGGCAGCCGGTCGGCATCGATGCCCGTCAGGGCTCGGAGGAGGGACGTCTTGCCGTGGTCGATGTGGCCGGCCGTCCCGACGACGAGGGTCATCGCTCACCGCCGGGTGCCGCGGGCTCGGGCGCGGCGTCGGGTGGGGCGTCGTCGGCGGCGGCCGCGAGTGCCGTGTGCAGCGCCGCCGCGAGGCGGTCGTCGTCCGCCGGGTCGACCGTCCGGAGATCGAGGAGAACGGCACCGTCCGCGATCCGTCCGATGATCGCCGGATCACCCGATCGGAGGCGCCGCAGCAGCCGATCGGCCGACCCGCGTCGGATCGCGACTCCACATGAGGGCAGCGTCTCGCCGGGCAGGGATCCGCCGCCGACGGTGGCGCGGAGCTCGACGGCCTCGACCGAGGCGCTCGAATCGCGGGCGATCACCGCCGCGACCATCCTCGCGAGTGCGTCGGCTCGCGTCCGGAGGGTCGCTGCCGGCAGGGCGATCATCCGCCACACGGGGATCTCGGCGACCGCCCGGCCTGCCCGGTAGAGGCCGAGCGTCGCGGCGAGGGCGGCGAGCGTGACCTTGTCCGGCCGCATCGCCCGGGCGAGCGGGTCGCGTCGGAGCCGGCCGATGAGGTCCGCCCGGCCGACGATGAGGCCCGCCTGGGGGCCGCCGAGGAGCTTGTCGCCGCTGAACGTGACGATGTCCGCGCCGTCGGCGAGGGCGTCGGCGGGTGTCGGCTCGTGCGCCAGGCCGTAGGCCGCCGTGTCGAGCAGGGCACCCGACCCGAGATCGTCGATGACGATCGCGCCGTGCGCGTGGGCGAGCTCGGCAAGCGCGCGAGGGTCCGGCGATTCGGTGAACCCGGACTGCCGGAAGTTCGATGGATGGATCCGCAGCACGACCCGCACGGGGCGGATTCCGAAGGCATCCCCGAAATCCGCTGCCCGCGTCCGGTTCGTCGTCCCGACCTCGACGAGCCGCGCGCCCGCCCGGCGGACGATCTCCGGGATCCGAACCCCGCCGCCGATCTCCACGAGCTCGCCGCGCGAGACGGCGATGCCGCCGCCCCGGCCGGCGAGGCCGACCGCGAGCGCGACGGCCGCCGCGTTGTTGTTGACGACGAGCGCGTCCGCCGCGCCGGTGAGGGCGACCAGGTGCGCCTCGGCGGCTCCGGATCGCGTCCCGCGACGGCCGGTCTCCGGGTCCATCTCGAGGAGGAGGTAACCCCGCGCGGCCGCATCCGCCGCCTCGATGGCGGCAACCGGCCACGGCGCCCGACCGAGGTTCGTGTGGACGATCACCCCGGTCGCGTTGATGACGGCGCGTGGCGCCCGCTCGCGGACGAGGCCGTCCAGGCGCCGGATGACCTCGGCGGCAAGCTCGCCGACCGGGCGGATCGACGCACCCGCGGCGAGGCGTTCCCGCTCATCCGCGATGACCTCGCGGGCTACCCGCGCGAGCGCCTCGTGGGTCGGCGGCGCGTCCGTCAGTCCTTCCCGTGCGAGCGTGAGCACCCGCTCGACACTCGGCGGTCGGTTCGGGGACGGACGGCGGGTCGGGGACGGACGGCTGGTCGCGGGTCGGGTCATGCGGTCTTCTGCTGCAGGCGGTCTGGCGGGAGCGCATGGGAGTCGAACCCACCGCGTCACGTCGAGCGTGGCGCCACCGGTGTTGAAGACCGGGGGACCCACCGGGACCCCTCCGCTCCCGAGTCGATGGTAGCGCGACGGCCCGTGGCCGGTCGTCGGGGCGGCGCCGGGTCATCGGCCGTCCGTCCTATCATCGGCGGGTGACCGCGTCCACCCGGATCTCCGCCCCCGTCGCACCGGCGTCCATCCGCCTCACCGACTACACCGACTGCGGCGGCTGTGCCGCGAAGCTCGGCGCGGACCTGCTCGCGGACGCGCTGCGCGGCCTCGGAGCGGAGGCGGCGCCGAGCGAGCTCCTCGCCGGCCTCGCCGAGCCGGATGACGCCGCCGTGTATCGGGTGGCGGACGACCTCGCGATCGTCGGCACGCTCGACTTCTTCCCGCCGCTCGTCGACGATGCCCGGACGTACGGCGAGATCGCGGCGGCGAACGCCCTCTCGGACGTGTTCGCGATGGGTGGTCGGGTGCTCTTCGCCTTGTCGATCGCGGCCTTCCCCGAGGAGCTGCCACGCGACACGATGCGCGCGATCTTCGACGGTGCCTCGGCGAAGGTGCGGGAGGCGGGCGGCGTGCTCGCGGGCGGCCACACGATCCGCGACCGGGAGCCGAAGTACGGTCTGGCGGTCACGGGGGCGGTCCACCCGGACCGGCTCCTGCGCAAGGGTGGCGCGCGACCGGGCGACGTCCTGCTCCTCACGAAGCCCATCGGGACCGGCCTCCTCGTGAGCGGCCGGCGAGAGGGGCGACCCGAGGCGACGGACGCCGCCTTCGCGGCCGCCGTCGAGTCGATGCGGATGCTCAATCGGACTGCGTCGGAGGTCCTCGTCCGCGAGGAGGTGCGCTCCGCGACGGACGTGACTGGGTTCGGACTCCTCGGGCACGGGCTCGAGATGGCTCGGGCTGGAGGCGTCCGGTTCGTCATCGAGGCCGCCGCACTGCCGGCGCTCGACGGCGCGATCGACCTCGCGGCCGCGGGCATCGAGACCGGGGGTGCCGCCCACAATCGCCGCTTCGTCCACGACGCACTCACCGTGGCGGCGTCGGTCGCGCGGGATCTCGTCGTCCTCGCCCACGATCCGCAGACCTCCGGCGGGCTCCTCGCCGCTGTGTCGGCCGAACGGGCTGACGCGATCGAGGTCGCTCTCCGCGCCGAGGGGGTTCGGTGCTGGCGCATCGGCCGTGTCGAGGCATCGACCGTGCCGGA